>NZ_VIRJ01000138.1:0-440 GCF_006874435.1 Microbispora sp. KK1-11
GACTACTGGGGTATCTAATCCTGTTTGCTCCCCACGCTTTCGTGCCTCAGTGTCAGGTCTCGCCCAGAACGCCGCTTGCGCCACTGGTGTTCCTCCCGATATCTACGCATTTCACCACTACACCGGGAATTCCACGTTCCTCTGCGAGCCTCCAGTCAATGTGTCTACCGCGACCTCGCCGGCATTACTCCGGCGCTTTCACGCGGCACATCACCGACCACCTACCCACGCTTTACGCCCAGTAATTCCGGACAACGCTTGGCCCCTACGTATTACCGCGGCTGCTGGCACGTAGTTAGCCGGGCCTGATTCGGAGGGTACCGTCATCATCGTCCCCCCCAAAAGGAGTTTACAACCCAAGAGCCGTCATCCTCCACGCGGCGTTGCTCGGTCAGGCTTGCGCCCATTGCCGAAAATTCCTTGCTGCTGCCCCCCGTAGG
>NZ_VIRJ01000139.1:0-435 GCF_006874435.1 Microbispora sp. KK1-11
GTTCGGCCTGCAGGTGGGGCTTACGCGGCGCGCCTGCCGCGTGCTGGTGGGCCCGCACGATGGTGGAATCGACCCCGACCTGCCAGGTGATCAGTTCGGCGGCATCAGCCAGGGCCTGCAGCCCGGTGAGGATCTTTTGCCAGACACCGGCACGCTGCCAGCGGCGGAACAGGGCGTACACCGCCTGCCAGGAGCCGTAGCATTCCGGCACGTCCCGCCAGGGAGCGCCGACCCGCACCCGCCACCGGATCCCGTCGATGAGCTGCCGCTTGGTCCACTTCGACGGCCGCCCTGGTCTGCTCGGCGCGGGCAGCAGCGGCTCCAGCCGCGCCCACTGCGCATCAGTCAGGTCGAACCGCCTCGTCACCGCTAAGGTGGCCAACGAGGTCTCCGGTGTTCAGGTTCTTCTTGGTCGATGAACCCTCTACCGGAGAC
>NZ_VIRJ01000140.1:0-433 GCF_006874435.1 Microbispora sp. KK1-11
TCGGGGTCGACGAGGATGTCGTAGTGGTCGGCGACGACCGCAGGCATCGAGGCGAACGCCCGGTGCTGCACCACGTGACTGATCGCACCCCAGACGAGGCCGAAGATCAGCCCGAGCACGATCGAGGAGCCGATGGCCCATCCGGCCCACGGGCTGAAGATCGCGAATATCAAGCCGATGAGAAGACCGATCCAGCCGCCGGTACCCGCGCCGGTGAGGAGCGCCCTGCCGAGGCCCCATCGCCCGAGCACCTTCTCCTCCCACCGCAGATCGCAGCCCACGATGGTGACGTGTTCGATCGGGAAGTCGTGGCGGGCCAGGACGTCCACCGCGTGCTGGGCCGCGTCGTAGCTGCTGTAGGTGGCCAGCACCACCTTGTGGGACCCTGCTGTTCTCGGGACGCTCACGGGACCAACCCCCTCGGCTATTCCAG
>NZ_VIRJ01000141.1:0-428 GCF_006874435.1 Microbispora sp. KK1-11
GTCATCCGCGGCACCGCCGTCAACCAAGACGGCGCCTCCAACGGCCTGACCGCACCCAACGGCCCCTCACAACAACGCGTCATCACCCACGCCCTCGACAACGCCGGCCTCACCCCCCAAGACGTCGACGCCGTCGAAGCCCACGGCACCGGCACCACCCTCGGCGACCCCATCGAAGCCCAAGCCCTGCTGGCCACCTACGGCCACAACCGCCCCACCGACCACCCCCTGTGGCTCGGCTCCCTCAAATCCAACATCGGCCACGCCCAAGCCGCCGCCGGCGTCGCCGGCATCATCAAAACCGTCCACGCCATCCGCAACGCGGTGCTGCCGCAAACCCTCCACATCGACGAGCCCACCCCCCACGTCGACTGGACCACCGGCACCATCCGCCTCCTCACCGAACAACGCCCCTGGCCCCAGACCGG
>NZ_VIRJ01000142.1:0-427 GCF_006874435.1 Microbispora sp. KK1-11
AATCACCACTACTACAATAAGAAGTTCGACAATCGTAAAACCAACAAGCGCCCCATGACGGACGCTTGTTTGACGATTTTGCCCACTCGCCGATATGTTCATAAACTTATTGTACCATAAGCACCGTAAGCTACGAGCTAGCTATTCTTCAGTTACTTCTTCAACGGCGCTAAGAAGACTATCTTCGATATTTTTGCGTGGCTTATCAGCTTTTGGCGCCGCAGGAAGGCCTTGCTCAATATCAAGTTCGTAGCCAGTAAGGCGGCTGGCAAGGCGAACGTTTTGTCCACCGCGACCAATGGCGATTGACTGTTGGTCTTCACTGACGATTACTTTGGCGCGCTTTTCCTTTTCGTCAATTTCAACCCGAATTACTTCAGCTGGACTTAACGCGTTCTTGATGAATTGTTCAGTGTTCTCGTCGAAT
>NZ_VIRJ01000143.1:0-424 GCF_006874435.1 Microbispora sp. KK1-11
AGGAACATCCGCTCGCCGATCTGGCGGTTGGTCAGGCCCTCGCCGATCAGTTCGAGGATCTGCCGCTCCTGGTCCGACAGCGCGGCCAGCGGGTCCTTCTTCGTGGCCTGGTCGCGCAGCCGGTGCAGCATCGCGGCGGTGGTCTGCGGGTCGAGCAGCGACTGCCCGCCGGCCACCGTGCGCACCGCGCCGACCAGGTCCGAGCCGTGGATCTGCTTGAGCACATAACCGGCCGCGCCGGCCATGACCGCGTTGAACAGCGCCTCGTCGTCGGCGTAGGAGGTCAGCATCAGGCAGGCCAGGCCGGGCACCTTCGAGCGGACCTCACGGCAGACGTCCACCCCGTCGCCGTCGGGCAGGCGCACGTCGAGCACCGCCACGTCCGGCTTCAGCGCGGGGATGCGGGCCACGGCCGACTCGGCCG
>NZ_VIRJ01000144.1:0-421 GCF_006874435.1 Microbispora sp. KK1-11
CGGTTATGAACGGTTTTAAGCGCGAGCTGCAAAACAATATTCTTGGCCTGATGCCTCAGGCCGTCCTCTCGTCTGAACAGGGTTCCCTCAACCCGCAACAACTGCCGGAAAAAGCGGTGGTGTTGAACGGCGTCAACCGAGTTGCACCCATAACTACGGGAGATGTGGTGCTGCAAAGCGCGCGTAGCGTGGCGGTCGGCGTGATGCTCGGTATCGATCCGGCGCAAAAAGATCCGTTAACGCCGTATCTGGTCAATGTGAAGCAAACAGATCTGCAACCGGGTAAGTATAATGTCATCCTCGGCGAGCAGCTTGCCGGGCAGTTGGGCGTGAACCGTGGCGATCAAATTCGCGTGATGGTGCCTTCGGCCAGCCAGTTTACGCCGATGGGACGTTTGCCGAGCCAGCGTCTGTTTACGGT
>NZ_VIRJ01000145.1:0-420 GCF_006874435.1 Microbispora sp. KK1-11
CTTGAATTAAAAAGATTAATAAATTCATTCATGATGATAAGGGCCTTTCTTCTTTCCTTCAGAACGGCTTTGTTTCAGCTCGTTCAACTGTTCTTTCAGCGCTTTTGAAAACGACGGAAGCATCGTTTGCGGCTTTTTTTCTCCATCCTTACGCGGATTTACGAGCTTGGTCCATTCCACTTTTGAAGACATCGACTCTTCGTATTGGCTCAGAATCGCCTCGCGCTCTTTTTCATCTTCAATTTCTTTTAAAAGCTGTATCGTTTCGCCCACACCGACTACGAGAACGCTGTTTCCCACTTTAATCAGCTGCACGGAACGGTTTTGGCCGACTGACGTTCCGCCGATATTTTCTACATATTGAAACGGCTTCAACAGACGGTTTCTTCTATTCATCAGTTTGACAAATCCATAGATCAG
>NZ_VIRJ01000146.1:0-420 GCF_006874435.1 Microbispora sp. KK1-11
GCTGGGTGGTGCCGATGATGACGGCGCGGTGGTCGAACCGGGTGCGGGTGGTGGCCAGGGAGTAGCCGACGTCGACCGGGTCCAACTCGGGGTGCCGGTCCAGATGGTGTGCGAGCCGGGCGGCCTGGGCCGTGAGCGCATCTCGCGACCGGGCTGAGATCACCCACGGCACCACCGGTAGCGAGCGGCGTTCGTGCGATTCGTGCTCGGCGGGCTCTGGTGCTTGTTCGATGATGACGTGGGCGTTGGTGCCGCTGACGCCGAAGGCGGAGACGGCGGCGCGGCGGGGGTGGCCGGTCTGGGGCCAGGGGCGTTGTTCGGTGAGGAGGCGGATGGTGCCGGTGGTCCAGTCGACGTGGGGGGTGGGCTCGTCGATGTGGAGGGTTTGCGGCAGCACCGCGTTGCGGATGGCGTGGACGG
>NZ_VIRJ01000147.1:0-420 GCF_006874435.1 Microbispora sp. KK1-11
CTGGTTGCGATGGCGCGGTGGCGTTTGAGCCGGTTGATGCCGCATTCCACAGCATGACGGGCGCGGTAGTCGTGGGCATCGAAGGCGAAGGGTCGACCGCCGCGGCTGCCCCGCCGCAGGCGCGCGGCGATGCGATCGGCTGGTTCGGGGATGGTGCACCTGATCCCGCGACTGCGTAGGTGGGCGCGGATCGCGCGGGAGGAGTAGGCCTTGTCCGCGCGCACCACCTCAGGCCGGGTGCGGGGTCGGCCGGGCCCGAGCCGGGGAACGCGGATGCCGGCCATGACGGCCTGGAACTGTGGGGCATCGCCCCGCTGTCCGGCGGTCAGTACCAGCGACAGCAGCCGCCGGCCCTGCTCGCAGGCCAGGTGCAGCTTGGTCGACAGGCCACCGCGTGAGCGTCCCAGCGCGTGGTCGGCC
>NZ_VIRJ01000014.1:0-223586 GCF_006874435.1 Microbispora sp. KK1-11
TTCCGTCAGCTGACCAGCGGCGATGCCGCTTGTACACCGTCAGCCACGGTCCGAAGCGTTCTGGCAGGTCCCGCCACGGCACTCCGGTCCGCGCCCGGTACAGCACGCCGTTGATGACCGTGCGGTGATCACTCCACCTGCCACCGCGTGCTCCCGCGGGTGGGAGCAACGGCTTCAGCCGCTCCCACTCCGCGTTGGTTAAGTCCCCTCGGCCTCCCACACCGACCAGGGTGGAAGCCACACCGTGATCACGTCAGGAAATCCGAGAAACAGGACCTAGTCGCAGTCCTGGGTCCCCACGCGGACGACGGCGGCGCTGCCGTCGTTGGCGTCGGGCATGACCTCCTCCGCCGTGAGGGCGTAGCCCGTCTCGGGCTGGTCCGTGGCGGCGGCGAAGATCACTCCGAACACCCGCCCGTCCGGGCTCAGCAGCGGCCCGCCCGAGTTGCCCGGCTGGACCTTGCCCCGGATGGCGTAGACCTCGCGCTCCACCCTGCGCTGGTTGTAGATGTCGTACGACTCGGCGCGCTGCTTGATCCTGACGCGCGCGGCGAGCGGCGTGAAGGGGTGTCCCTTCGGGTAACCGGCGATGATCGCGCTGTCGCCCTTGTCGGCGTTCATGTCGAAGCGCAGCGCGTTGATCGGGAGACCCGGGACGAGCAGGATCGCGATGTCACGCTCGGGGTTGTACAGGACGACCCGGGCGTCATACTGGTTGCCCTCGTAGTCGGTCACCCGCAGCCCCTCGGTGACCCCGGCGACGACGTGCGCGTTGGTCATGATCCGCTGCCGCGCGTAGACGAACCCGGTTCCCTCGATGCGCTTGCGGCAGCTCGGGGCCGTGCCCTGCACCTTGACGATCGCCCTGCGGGCCCGGACGAGGGCGGGGCTGCTGTTGATCAGGCTCTGGTCCGGCGGGGGCACGTTCTGGCCGCCGATGGAGGTGATGACCTGCGGCCACTCCGACGTGTTGACGAAGTCCCTGAACGGCTTCTGCATGGCCCGCACGCCGTCAGGAATGGCCTCGTCGACCGTCTGCCACACGACGGATCCGTTGATCTGGTCCTTGACCAGCGGCTGGCCGATGCTCATCGAGACCATCAGGGAGCCGATCAGCCAGGCGATGGCCAGAACCGACAGTCCGCTGGCGACCGAGCCGCCGAAGGCGTCGACGGCCTTGGCCGGCTCCCATGTGACGTGGCTGCGGGCCACCGCGCCGATCGTCGAGGACGCGAACTGCCCGATCGTCGCCGCCAGGAAGACGATGACGATGGCTAACAGCGCCCTCTCGATGTCGCCGCTGACGATCGCTCCGGCCAGGGGCGGCGCGATGAACAGCCCCAGGATGGCGCCGCCGATGAATCCGATGAAGCTGAAGGCCCCGATGATGAAGCCCTGCCGGTAACCGGATACCGCAAAGGCCACCACCAGGCCGATCAGGATGAGATCCAGAAGATCGCCGCGCACAGTTTCCACGGTATAGCCACGCCACTCGTCGTGTGCGGGCGTCTGCCGGGTCTCGTCGCCATACGCGGCGTACGAGCACCCCGGCGGCTCAGCCCCGCGCGGCCAAGTCGAGGACCTCGGGAGGAAGATCCTCGACCCGTGAGCGGTCCCAGGGACGCTCGAAGCCGGCCGCGGTCAGCACGCCGTCCAGCACGCCGGCGGTGAACCCCCACACGAGCAGGCCGCGTACGCGGAACGCCACGGAGGGGCCGACGCCGCGCGGGTGGCGCAGCCGCAGCCGGTTGGCCGGGTCCACCAGCTCCGCGACCGGCACCCGCTCGACGGTCTCGACCTCGTCGGGAGACGCGGCGTGCACCGCGCAGGGCGTGTGCCACCAGGCGAGCACGGGCGTCACCCGGTTGTCGCTGCGCCAGACGTAGAGCTCGGGCATGGTCCCGACGACCTCGACGCCCGAAGGGTCGAGCCCGGTCTCCTCCTGGGCCTCGCGCAGGGCCGCGCCGATCGGGCCGTCGTCGCCGGGATCGACGCCGCCGCCGGGGAACGCGGGCTGGCCGGCGTGCACCCGGCCCTTCGAACTGCGCTGGATGAGCAGGATGTCGGGCCCTTCCGGCCCCTCGCCGAACAGCAACAGCACCGCCGCCGAGCGGCCGGCGCCGTTCGCGGGCGGCCGCAACGCGGTGGGAACAGGGCTGTGCGCGGCCTTCGCGGCCAGCTCCGTCAACCAAGGGGGAGCCACGACCACCTCCACATCATCACACCGCATCTCACACCGGGCACGCCAGGGCCCAGGCGTGCCGTACAACCACGCGAGAGCACGCGAGCTTCCCGATCACCGCATATTCACGAGAACGGACCCGGCCGCACCAGTGTGCGCGCCTCGTCCGCGTCCGTGGGGCCGGTGCCGTACGACGGGCAGAGCGCGGCGAGCGGGCACACGCCGCAGGCGGGCTTCCTGGCGTGGCAGATGCGCCGGCCGTGCCAGATCAGCCGATGCGACAGCATCGTCCACTCGGACTTGGGGATCAGCTCGCCGACCTCGTGCTCGATCTTCACGGGATCGGTCTCGGTCGTCCAGCCGAAGCGCCTCGTCAGCCGCTGGAAGTGCGTGTCCACGGTGATGCCGGGGACGTCGAAGGCGTTGCCGAGCACGACGTTCGCGGTCTTGCGGCCCACGCCGGGAAGCTTGACCAGGTCGGCCAGCTTGCCCGGAACCTCCCCCTTGTGGTGTTCGCAGAGGGCCTGCGCCATGCCGATGATGCTGTTGGCCTTCGCCCGGAAGAACCCGGTCGACTTGATGATCTCCTCGAGTTCGGCGCGGTCGGCTCCGGCGTAGTCGGCGGCGGTCCGGTACTTCGCGAAGAGCACCGGAGTGACCATGTTGACCCTCTTGTCGGTGCACTGCGCCGACAGGATCGTGGCGACCAGCAGCTCCAGGGGGTTGCCGAAGTCGAGTTCGCAATGGGCGTCGGGGTAGGTCTCGGCCAGGATCCGGTTGATTCGCCGCGCCCGCCGCACGAGCCCCAGGCGGGTCTCGGCCTGGCGTTGACGCCGTCGGGGAGCGGCCGTGTTCGTCGCCATGCCGCAAGCGTAGGGCCTCGCGTCCCGGGCCCGCGCCCAGAGCATGTCTTGCCATACATGCCACATATGCAGCCTGTATTTGCCAATTTGTCCCTATGGCGCGCAATACACTGTGCCCGTAGGGGGACGACCGGCTGCCCGGCCGGTCGAGTGCGCAATGGGCGTAAGGATAGGTTTCCGCCAAGATTGTGTTGTTTCGCCAGGCACGACGCACACGAGTGCGAGCCGGGAGCTACGCCCATGCGACGTAACGGGACACCCCGTAATGCGTCGTGGAAGGCGTGGGTCACAATGGCTAGCACGGAGCCGGCGACCGAGCGCGCCCGCAGCAAGGAGGCACCGTGAGCACCGAAGAAGTACTGAGCAAGGCGCCGCTGTTCTCCGCGCTCGACCGCGAGAGCGCCGCGGCTCTGCGTACGAGCATCACCGAGGTGGAGCTGCCCAAGGGCCGCACCCTCTTCAGTGAGAACGAGACGGGCGACCGGCTCTACGTGGTGCTCGAAGGCAAGATCAAGCTGGCGCGCACCGCTCCCGACGGCCGGGAGAACCTGCTGAGCGTGCTCGGCCCCGGCGAGATGTTCGGCGAGCTGTCGCTGTTCGACCCTCGCCCGCGTACGGCCTCGGCCATCGCGCTGACCGACGTGCGCCTGGCCGGGCTGGGCCACGACGACCTGAGGCCGTGGCTGACCGGCCGGCCCGAGGTCGCCCTTCACCTGCTGCGCGCCCTGGCCCAGCGGCTGCGCCGCACCAACGACGTGCTCGCGGACCTCGTCTTCACCGACGTGCCCGGCCGCGTCGCCAAGCAGCTCCTCGACCTGGCCGACCGCTTCGGGCAGAAGACCGACGACGGCATCCGGGTGCACCACGACCTCACCCAGGAGGAGCTCGCCCAGCTCGTGGGCGCCTCGCGGGAGACGGTCAACAAGGCCCTGGCCGACTTCGCCCAGCGCGGCTGGCTGCGCATCGAGGCCAAGGCCGTGGTGATCATGGACAGGGAGCGGCTCTTCAACCGCTCCCGCTGAAGCGACGCTAGAGCGTCTTGAGGTAGTTGAGCTGGGCCGCCACCGACATCTCGGCGGCCGGCCACAGCGACCGGTCCACGTCGGCGTACACCATCTCGACGATGTCGCGCGCGTCCCTGGCGCCCCTGCGGATCGCCTCGCGGATCTGGTCCAGCCGCTCGCGCCGGTGGGCGATGTACGCATCGAGCACCCCGGACGGATCGGGCAGGACGGGCCCGTGACCGGGCAGCAGCACCATGGCCTCCAGCATCTCGGCGCCCTGCCTGAGCCTGTCCAGGCTGCGCAGGTAGTCGCCGAGGTCCCCGTCGGGGGCGATGACGGTCGTCCCCCGGCCGAGGATCGTGTCGCCGGTCAGCATCGCCCGGTCGCCGGGCAGCCAGAAGCACAGCGAGTCGAACGAGTGCCCGGGCGTGCCGACGACCCGCACCTCCACGTCGCCCGCCGTCACCACGTCGCCGTCGGCCAGGCCCTCCTCGCCCAGGCGAAGGCGCGGGTCGAGCGCCCGCACCGGCGCGCCGAGCATCCGCGCGAGCGCCGTCGCGCCCTCGCTGTGGTCGGGGTGGCCGTGCGTGAGCAGGACGGCGGTCACCCGGCGCCCGTCCACCCGCTCGGCGACCCGCCGCAGGTGCGCCTCGTCGTCAGGACCGGGGTCCACCACCAGCACGGTGTCCGTCCCGCCGACGATCCACGTGTTGGTGCCGTCGAGGGTCATCGGCGACGGGTTGGGCGCCAGCACGTTCACGGCGCTCGCCGTGCCCGCGCCGTCAAGACCGCCGGAGCCGTCAAGACCGTCGGCGCCGTCCGGTCCGGGGATGCGCAGGCCGCTCACTCGGCCGCCTTTCCTGTCTCGGGGATCATCAGCACCATCTGCCCGTCCACCTCGGCGGCCTCCGGCAGGACGGTCGTGATCGACCGGGGGCAGGCGAGCACGTCGCCGGCCGACTCGAACGCCGCCATCTCGGCCAGCGTCCGGAAGGTCGGCGGCAGCATGTGCGCCGTTCCCGCCCTCGCGGCGGCCAGCGCGTCCCCCGGGCGCATCCAGGCCACCCCGGACGCCTCCCCTCCCACGTCACGCGTACGCTGCCCGGGAGGCAGAGCCGCCACGAAGAAGCGGGTGTCGAAGCGCCGGGGCTCCACGACCGGGGTGATCCAGTGCGCCCACGCCTTGAGCAGGTCGGACCTGAGCACGAGACCGCGCCGGTCGAGGAACTCGGCGAACGACAGCGTGCGCGCGATCAGCGCGAGGCGGTCGGCCTCCCAGTCGGGGCCCGTCGTGTCCGTCACCACCGTGTCCGGGTCCGGCCCGGCCAGGAGCACGCCCGACTCCTCGAACGTCTCGCGTACGGCGGCGCAGACGAGGCCCCGGGCCGTGCTCTCGTCGGCCCGGAAGACCTCGCCCCACTGGGCGGGCGGGGGGCCCGCCCAGGCCACGATGTGGTCGGCGTCCCGCGGGTCGACCGATCCGCCGGGGAACACGTAGGCGCCGGCGGCGAAGGCCATCGTCGCCTTGCGCCTGAGGAGGTACACCTCCAGGGGGTCGTCACGCAGCAGCACCACCGTGGCCGCGTCCCTGGCGGGGACGGGAGCCAGGCGGCCGGCGAGGATCTCCCGCGCCCGCTCGCCGACCTCGCCGGGCAGCGGAAACCCCATGAGGCCCTCCAGAACAACGATCGGTTCAACCGGTCCCCATGCTCCCCCACGCGTTCACGGAACCGCAAACCCCTGTTCCGGCCGGCCGGACGGGTCAGCGGACCTCCGCGATGACCTCCACCTCGACCGGGGCGTCGAGCGGGAGGACCGCCACGCCGACCGCGCTCCTCGCGTGCTTGCCCGCCTCGCCGAACACCTCGCCGAGCAGCTCGCTGGCGCCGTTGACGACCTGCGGCTGCCCGGTGAAGCCGGGAGCGCTCGCGACGAACCCGACCACCTTCACGATCCGCACGACCTGCGACAGGTCGCCCACCAGCGCCTTGATGGCCGCCAGGGCGTTGACCGCGCAGATGCGCGCCTGTTCCTTGGCCTCCTCGGCCGACACCTCCGCGCCGACCTTGCCGGCGACGGCCAGCTCGCCCTTCACCAGCGGAAGCTGGCCGGAGGTGTAGACGTGGTCGCCCGTCCGTACGGCGGGCACGTACGCGGCCAGCGGGGGCACGACCTCGGGCAGCGCGAGCCCGAGCTCGGCGAGCCGCTCCTCCGGGGTGGCCATCACTTCGGCCGCTTCATGTAGGCGACCAGCTGCTCGGGGTTGGGTCCCGGGATGACCGAGACGAGCTCCCACCCGTCTTCGCCCCAGTTGTCCAGAATCTGCTTCGTGGCGTGCGTGAGCAACGGCACGGTGACGTATTCCCACTTGGTCATGGGCAAAGGCTATCGAGGCACGGCACGCCGGAGGTGCTCAGGAACGCGGTTCGGTCCGCGGGGCGTGGGCGGGCACGTCGAACGCCGTTCCCGGCAGGTCGGCCGGGGCGTCGATGGCGGGCAGCTCCTCCAGCGCCTCCTCCACCGGCTCGGGCTCCCCCGCCTCGGTCCTCTGCTCGGCGGCGGGCGTCTCGGCCGCGGGGGCCATCTTGTCGAAGAAACGCAGCAGCTCGACCGGCAGCGGCATGACCAGGGTGCTGTTCTTCTCCGCCGCGACCTCCACCACGGTCTGCAGCATGCGCAGTTGCAGGGCCGCCGGGTCGGACGACATCTGCCGCGCGGCGGCGGCCAGCCGCTTGGACGCCTGGAACTCGCCGTCGGCCGTGATGATCCGCGCGCGCCGCTCCCGCTCGGCCTCCGCCTGCCGGGACATCGACCGCTTCATGCCCTCGGGCAGCGCCACGTCCTTGATCTCGACCCGCTCGATCCTGATGCCCCACGGCCCCTCGGTCGGCTCGTCGATGACGGCTTTGAGCTGGGCGTTCAGCGCGTCCCTGTCCGACAGCAACTGGTCCAGCTCCGACTGGCCGATCACCGACCGCAGCGACGTCTGCGCCACCTGGGAGACCGCGAAGAGGTAGTTCTGGACGTTCACGACCGCCTTGATCGGGTCGATCACCCGGAAGTAGACCACCGCGTCGACGCGGACGGAAACGTTGTCCCTTGTGATGCCCTCCTGCGCGGGCACTCCCATCGTGACGATCTGCATGTTCACTTTTTGCATGCGGTCGACGATCGGGACGATCAGGTGCAGTCCGGGGCCCCGCACCTCCTGCTGGATGCGGCCGAGCCGGAACACGATCCCGGTCTCGTACTGCTGGACGACACGCACACCCCGGGCCACCGCGACGAGCAGAGCGAAGCCCAGGACCACGACCAGCGTCAACAGCACCGACTCCATGGCCGGCACCTCCTTCGTCGACCGGATTGGGCAAACGCCCGTTGGCGAACCCTTACCCAATCGACGCGCAAGCCGTACCTCGGGTTCCGGCTCTGGACGACCCCCGCGAATCGGCAGGTAACCCTTGGGTAGCCTTCCTCACGTGGGCGAGTGGAGCAGGCACGCCGACGGGAACCACCGCGCGACGACCCGCGCACGCGATCTCGCCGGCCGTCCGGAGGAGGCACGGTGAGTCAGCCGACCAGCAGTCGCGGCGGGAGCAACGGGGAGGCCCGTGACACCGACTGGGACGGCGTGCGCCTGCACATAGTGAGCGGCAAGGGCGGCACCGGGAAGACCACGGTCGCCGCCGCGCTCGCGCTGGCCCTGGCGGCGGGCGGGCGCAAGGTGCTGCTCGTCGAGGTCGAGGGACGGCAGGGCATCGCCCAGGCGTTCGACCTGCCGCCGCTGCCGTACGAGGAACGCAAGATCGCCGTGGCGCCCGGCGGCGGGGACGTGTACGCGCTGGCCGTCGACCCCGAAGAGGCCATGCTCGAATATCTCGAGATGTTCTACGGCATCAAGCGCGTGGGTAAGGCGCTGACCCGCATGGGTGTGGTCGACTTCGCCACGACCATCGCCCCCGGCCTGCGGGACGTCCTGGTCACCGGCAAGACCAGCGAGGCCGTACGGCGCCGCGACAAGCTGGGCCGGAGGGTGTACGACGCGATCGTCATGGACGCGCCGCCGACCGGCAGGATCGCCCGCTTCCTCAACGTGACGCAGGAGGTCGCCGGGCTTGCCCGGGTCGGGCCCATCAAGAACCACGCCGATCTGGTGCGGGGCGTCCTCGCCTCCCCGGAGACGGCGGTCCACTTCGTGACGCTGCTTGAGGAGATGCCCGTCCAGGAGACGCTGGACGGCATCGAGGAGCTGCGCACGACCGGCCTGCCGGTGGGCGGCGTGTTCGTCAACATGGTGCGCCCCGCCGGGCTGCCCGAGGGCGTGCTCGAGGCGGCCTGCCAGGGCCGGTTCGACTCCGCCGAGCTCGCGCTCGGCCTCAAGGCGGCCGGGCTGACGGACGGCAGGACCGACACCTCCGCGGTCGCGGAGGCGCTCGCCCGGGAGGTGTGCGAACACGCCCTGCGGACCGAGCTGGAAAAGCGCGAGCGCGTCGCGCTGGAGGAGGCCGCCGTTCCCCGCTACGACCTGCCGCTGCTGCCCGACGGCGCCGACCTGGCCGGGCTCTACGAGCTCGCCGACGCGCTGCGGGCCCAGTGTGTCGCGTGAACTGTGCGCGGCGTGACCTTCTGATCGAGTGCATCGAGTGAGAGGCTGAGCTGTGACGAGGACGGCGCCCGCGCTGGACATCGACGCGATCTTGGATGATCCGGACACCCGGATCATCGTGTGCTGCGGCTCGGGCGGTGTCGGCAAGACCACGACGGCCGCGGCCCTCGGGCTGCGCGCCGCCGAGCGGGGCCGCTCGGTGGTCGTCCTGACCGTGGACCCCGCCAGGCGGCTGGCCCAGGCCATGGGCCTGACCGAGCTCGACAACACCCCCAGGCGCGTAGACGGTGTGAACGGCGACGGAGAGGCCGGCGGCGAGCTGCACGCGATGATGCTCGACATGAAGCGGACCTTCGACGAGATCATCGAGGCCCACGCCGACCCCGAGCGCGCCCAGCAGATCCTGACGAACCCCTTCTACCAGTCGTTGTCGTCCAGCTTCTCCGGCACGCAGGAGTACATGGCCATGGAGAAGCTGGGCCAGTTGCGCCGCTCGAACGAGTGGGACCTGATCGTGGTGGACACCCCGCCGTCACGGTCGGCGCTCGACTTCCTCGACGCCCCCGAGCGCCTCGGCCGGTTCCTCGACGGCAGGCTGATCCGCATCCTCACGGCACCGGCCAAGGCCGGCGGGCGCAGCGCGTTCAAGCTGCTCAACGCCGGCTTCGGGATGGTCGCGGGCATTCTGACCAAGGTGATCGGGGCCCAGGTGCTCCGGGACATCCAGATGTTCGTCACCGCGCTCGACGCGGTGTTCGGCGGTTTCCGCCAGCGCGCCGAGCAGACGTACCGGCTGCTGCAAGCCCCCGGCACGGCGTTCGTCGTCGTCGCCGCACCGGAGCGCGACGCGATGCGCGAGGCGTCCTACTTCGTGGAGCGGCTGGCCGACGAGCGCATGCCGCTGGCCGGGCTCGTCGTCAACCGCGTGCACCGGCCGCTGGCGCCCTCGCTGTCGGCGGCGCGCAGCTCCGCTGCCGCCGAGGACCTGGACGCCAGGGGTGAGCACGAGCTCACCGCGGCCGTGCTGCGGTTGCACGCCGGAAGGATGCAGCTCGCCTCACGGGAGCAGCGCCAGCAGGAGCACTTCACCTCGGCCCATCCGACGGTGCCCATCGCGCAGGTGCCCGCGATGCCCGAAGACGTGCACGATCTGGCGGGACTGCGCCAGATCGGGCAACTTCTCGCGTCCTGAAGACGTGACATCCGGCGTCCCGCTTCGGCGAGGGACGCCGCGCCGGGCTCAGCCGGCGATCAGCTCGTTGGTCCGCTCGTACTCTTCCTTGGCGGACTCCAGCAGGTCGCGCCAAGACTCCACGTCCGGCCTGCGCCTGAGCAGCGCGCGCCGTTCCCTCTCCGTCATCCCGCCCCACACCCCGAACTCGATGCGGTTGTCCAGCGCATCGGCGAGGCATTCGGTACGGACGGGGCATCCACGACAGATGAGCTTGGCCCGGTTCTGGGCGGCGCCTTGCACGAAGAGTGCGTCAGGATCCGCACCTCGGCAGGCGGCACGGGAGGTCCAATCCGTGATCCACATGTTCGACCCCACTCCCCTTAGGTGGTCAGTCGTCGTTTCGGCCGACGGGCGCGGGCGTCGGGCCTCCTGGTTGCAGTAGCCGCAGAGGAGAAAGTACGCAACGAAACGATCGAACCGACATACCCCGGGGGGACCAAATTCGTGCATGGTCATGTCAGGCCATGTGGCCGGGAATGACTAGTCCCCCCCGCCGGAGGGTAATGCGGACCTGTGAGGTCGATGCCGGGAGAGTCACCAAACGGACGTACCCTTGGATCCGTGCAAGCTCACGGCAAAACTCTGGCATCCCGGACAGGTGCGGCCCTGCGCCTCGTCGGTGCAGCGGGCGTCGCGGGAGTGCTGGCGGCGGCGATTGCACTACCCGCCGTGGGCGGGGCCGGTGTGACGGTCAAGTCGAGCATCGAGACCCTGAGCCTCAAGCCGGCGGACCTCAACGAACCACCGCTGCCCGAGAAGACGGTCCTGCTCGACGCGGACGGCAAGCAGATCGCCCAGTTCTACTTCGAGAACCGGGAATCGGTCCCCATGGACCGCATCGCGCCGATCATGCAGAAGGCGATCGTGGCGATCGAGGACTTCCGCTTCTACCAGCACGGCCCGCTCGACGTCGAGGGCACGACCCGCGCGCTGGTCAGGAACATCACGACCGGCGGGGTGACCCAGGGCGGCTCGTCCATCACCCAGCAGTACGTGAAGCAGGTCCTCTACAACAAGGCGGAGACCGACGAGGAGAAGGCCGCCGCCGTCGCGCCGACCGTCGGGCGCAAGCTCAACGAGATCCGCTACGCGATGGGCATCGAGAAGAAGTACAGCAAGGACGAGATCCTCAACCGCTATCTCAACATCGCCTACTTCGGCGCCAGCGCGTACGGCATCGAGGCGGCGTCCAAGCGCTTCTTCGGCAAGCACGCCTCCGAGCTGAGCCTGAGCGAGGCCGCCACGCTGGCGGGAGCCGTCCAGGACCCGAACGCCACCGACCCCAACCGGGGCAAGGAGTTCCGTGACCGGCTGCTGGCCCGGCGCAACGTCGTGCTCGACCGCATGGCCGAACTGAAGATCATCACCGAGGCCGATCGCGACGCGGCCAAGAAGAAGAAGCTGGGGTGGAAGGACAAGGAGATCCCCGGCGGCTGCGAGGAGAGCGACTACCCGTACTTCTGCCTGTACGTGCGCAACGAGATCCTCAACGACACACAGTTCGGCAAGACGCAGAAGGCCCGGCAGGACTTCCTGGCCCGCGGCGGCCTGACGATCAGGACCACGCTGAGCCGGAAGATGCAGACGTCCGCGGAGAAGGCCATCAAGAAGTACGTCTTCCCGAGCGACAAGCCGGTCGCCTCCGAGGCGCTCGTCGAGCCCGGCACGGGAGCCATCAAGGCGATGGCCTCCAGCCGGAAGTTCGGCACCAGCAAGAAGAAGAACGAGATGTCGATCAACGTCGTCGCGGACGGCCTGCACGGCGGCGGCACGGGCTTCCAGGCCGGATCGACCTTCAAGATGTTCACTCTGGTGACGGCGCTGAAGGAAGGCTACAAGTTCAACGACGGCTTCAACGTGGGCAGCACCTACACGGCGCCCAGCTACTCCGCGTTCAAGGACTGCAAGGGCAACTCCGTGGGCGACATCAAGACCCCACTGCACAACGCGGAGGGCCACGGCGGGTTCCTGACCCTGCAGACCGGCACCTGGGGCTCGGTGAACACCTTCTTCCTCACCCTTGAGCAGAAGGTCGGCCTCTGCGACGTCGTGAAGACCGCCAAGGACTTCGGCATCAAGCGCGCCGACGGCGGCAAGCTCCAGGAGTTCGAGCCGTTCACGCTCGGCTTCAACGAGATGGACCCGGTCACCGTCGCCACGGCGTACGCGACGCTGGGCGCCCGCGGCAAGTACTGCGCGCCGATGGCCATCACCGAGATCACCGACCGCTTCAACAAGGTGACCTCGTTCAAGCCCAAGTGCAAGCAGGCCGTCGAGGCCGAGGTCGCCGACGCGGCCACGAGCATCCTGTCCGGTGTGTTCACCAAGGGCACCATGTCCGCTGTCGGCGGCATCGGCAGGGACGCGGCCGGCAAGACCGGTACGGGCGACGTCTCCCGGACCGTCTGGTTCGCCGGTTTCACCCCTGACCTGGCCGGCGCGGTCAGCCTCGGCGACCCGCGCGGCCCGGTCCGCTACCCGCTGAGCAACCGCGTCATCGGCGGCCGGTCGTACGGCTCGGTCTTCGGCGCCAGCATCCCGGGCCCGATCTGGAAGGCGACCTTCCTGTCGGCACTCAAGGGCGTCGACGCCTCGTCGTTCGTCAAGCCGGACATGTCGAGGTTCGGCGGCTGCGCCCACCAGTGCGCTCCCCCGCCGAAGCCGAAGTCCGACCGGGGCGGCGGCGACGGTCCGGGTGGCGACGGCCGTGGCAACGGCCATGGCGGCGGTCCCGGCAACGGCCGTGGCGGTGGCCACGGTGGCGGCCACGGCGGCGGCGGCTCGCCCTTCGACCCGTTCGGGTGATCCTTTTCCCGATGGGCCGCTCCTCTCGCAGGGGAGCGGCCCATCGCCGTTTCCGGCCTCGGGCCGTCAGGCGGGTTCCCGGCCCCGGCCGGGCGCGCCGTTCCCGGTCCGGCGCCGGACGCCCGCGGCCGTCAGGCGGACAGGCGGGCGCGTACGGCCTGGGCGACCCGGCCGCCCTCGGCGCGGCCCGCGACCTTCGGGTTCAGGATCTTCATGACCTGGCCCATGGCCTTGGGGCCCTGCGCGCCGCTCTCGGCGATCGCCTCGTCGACGAGCACGTTCAGCTCGTCGTCGCTCAGCTGGGCGGGGAGGTACTCCTCCAGGACCGCCTGCTCGTCCAGCTCCGCCTGGGCCTGCTCGGCCCGCCCGGCGCCCGCAAACGCCTCGGAGGCCTCCCGGCGCTTCTTGGCCTCGCGGGTCAGCACCTTGATCACCTCGTCGTCGGAGAGCTCGCGGGCCTCCTTGCCGGCGACCTCCTCGACGTTGACGGCGGCCAGAGCCATCCGGATGGTCCGGAGCCGTACCTCGTCACGGGCCTTCATCGAGGCCGCGAGGTCGGCCTTCAGCTTGTCCTTCAACGCACTCATGCGTCCATCTTGCCGCGCCCGGGCTCCCGTCTTCGCCAGGTTATGCGGGAGGCGGGCCGTACGTCGGGCATCATGGCTGTGTGAGGAAAGCAGCCGCGATTCCCCTGTCCATCCTCGGCCTCGGCGTGGCCGGTGTCGGCTACGCCTCGGTGATCGAGCGAAACTGGTTCCGGCTGCGCCGGTTCGACGTCCCCGTGCTGGCTCCTGGCCAGCGGCCGGTCCGGATCCTGCAGATCTCCGACCTGCACCTCACGCCCCGGCGCCACCGGCTGATCAACTGGGTGCGTTCGCTGGCCTCCCTCAACCCCGACCTCGTCGTGAACACCGGCGACACGCTGGCGCACCCCGACGCGGTCGAGTCGTACATGTACGCCGTGGAACCGCTGCTCGACCGGCCGGGCCTGTTCGTCTACGGCTCCAACGACCTCTACGCCCCCCGGCCGAAGAACCCCGTCCGCTATTTGTGGCGTACGTCCAAGGGGGACTCCCGGCAGCACGTGCCGACCCTGCCGTGGGCCGAGCTGGGCGCCGCGATGCGGGAGGCCGGCTGGCTGGACATGAACAACGCGACGGCCCGCCTCAAGGTGGCCGACCTCGACGTCCACGTGGGCGGCATCCACGACTCCCACATCGACCGGGACCGGTACGACGAGATCGCGGGCCAGACCCCCGTGGACGCCGACCTGCGGCTCGGCGTCATGCACTCGCCCGAGCCGCGCAACATGTCGCGGTTCGCCCAGGACGGGTATCAGTTGCTGCTGGCCGGGCACACCCACGGCGGACAGTTGTGCATTCCCTTCTACGGCGCCCTGGTGACCAACTGCGGCATCGACCGCGCCCGCGTCAAGGGGCTGAGCAGGCACGAGAGCTCCTGGCTGCACGTCTCGGCCGGGCTCGGCACCTCGCCGTACGCGCCCGCGCGCTTCGCCTGCCCGCCCGAGGCGACCCTGCTGACGCTCGTCCCCCGCCGCCCCGTCGTGCCGGATGACACAAGCAGCCGCAAAGTCCGCTAGACTTGCCGAGGCGCAGGACGAAAAGTCCAATGCGACCGGGGTGTAGCGCAGCTTGGCAGCGCGCTTCGTTCGGGACGAAGAGGCCGTGGGTTCAAATCCCGCCACCCCGACCATGTAGTTGCAGGTCAAGGGCCTGATCGCTGGAGACAGCGATCAGGCCCTTGCTCGTTCGTTAGCGTGGCATTAGTGGTTTGAACCCGATTACATAGCCGTTAGCAACCCCACGCAGCCCTGAAAGCACCCGCCCCTGCGCCCAGTCGGCGTTGGAGATAGACGATGAAGTCGACGGCCTCGCCGACCAGGCGGAACAGCCTTCCAAGGCCAGTACGGCGGCGCGGGCCTCTCCCAGGACGTAGTGCCAGGGTGCGGAGCCGAGAGGGAGCCGGGGGCGGAAGCGGTCGAGCGCGCCGAGGCGGTTCAGCGTGACCAGGCGGTGGCGGCCGGTGTGGTCGTTGTCGAACGCAGCCTGGAGGAGCTGGTGGGTGGTCAGGACCTCGCGGGTCCAGACCATACGGAGCAGGCGCCGGTCGTGGCTACGACAAACTCGCCGTCCGCTACCAAGCCGCCATCCACATAACCGCTATCAACGACTGGCTCACCAGGCTTTGAGACAGGCCCTAGACCTGATGCGGATTCTCTCCGGGGTGGCGGGACGGCCGGCCATCGCGGTCGGCGAGTGACCAGAGCGCGAGTGCCCGGGGCCTCGGGTGCCCGCGCATGCTTTTCCCCGGCACGACAAACGGACATTAGGGGTGAAATACCGTGTAGTTTCCTGATGGCCGGGGTAACGGGAGACGGATGGAGGTGGTGGCCACGCCAACCACACCGATCTCCTAGGAGGACGCCGTGAGCGTCGACGACATCATCCGCGAGGCCCTGTCCAGCGTGGACTTTCCCGCGGACAAACAGTCGCTGGTCCAGCAGGCGGCCGACGCCGGCGCTTCCGAACAGGCGCTGCGGCTGCTGCGGGCATTACCGCTCGGCACATACGCCAACAAGGCGGAGGTGCTGCGATCCGTCCCCCGGGATCCCGACGAGGAAGAGGGACTCTCACCGGCCGAACTCGCGCGCAGGGCCCGAGAACGCACCGGCAAGGGCCGGGGACGGGTAGCCGAGCACCTGCGGGAGCCCAAATCGTGACGACCGAGGGCAGCCGGGGCATATCAGCGGATGTGTTTCATTTATGGGCGAGCGCCAGGTAGCGGTCGTCGTCGTAGCCGAGCATGGTCCCAGCCGGCGGCCTCCAGCAGCGGGCGAAGGTTCCGCTCGGCCCGTACGTCGTCGGGTGAGGGAGTGGCCGCGCTGGGCCGCCAGTACGGCACGGCCCACGGCATGGAACAGCGCGAGCCGCCCGCCTGACCGGGTCACCCGCGCCAGCTCGGACAGCACGTCCCCCGGCCTCGGGACGTGCCCGATCAGCCCGGCCGCGAGCACGCCGTCGGCCAGCGGGCGGGAATGTCCGACGGCGTGCAGGGGTACGCCCAACAGCCCCGGGTGACGCGCACGCCGGCCAGGTCGGTCTCCGTGTGCGTGGCACCTGTGAGCAGCGGAATGAGCAGGACCGTGGAAGACGGCAAGGATCTCATGGCGTCAGCCTGTTTCGCGTGGAACCAGCTTTCTCAGGCTCGCGGCGTTGCACGTCCTCCTAGGAGCGTGCCCGTGACTACGCCCTCTGTCGTACGAGGGGAGCCGCCCGTCCGATGGGCGGAGGCCTTCCGGTCGGCCCGGCGACGATCTCGCGCTGACACCGGCACCTCGTGGCGTGTAGGCAGACCTCCGCGGACCGGCGGCGCCCGGGAGCGCTGAATCCGGCGCACAGATGCGGACGACTCAACTTCGCTCTCCCTGGCATCACGGTTCATATCTTTACATTCTGACGATCAAACCCAATACTGTCAGCATGTCAGCCACAATGGGCGCCAGGCGCCTTCAGATCCTGGAGGCGGCCGTCCCGTGTTTCGGCCGCTACGGCTACGCCCGCACGTCGATAGACCTTCTGGCCAAGGCCGCCGGGATGTCTCGGCCCGCGCTGTACCAGCACTTCAAGAGCAAGGAGCACCTGTTCCAGGCGATGGTGGAGTGCGCGTTCGACGTCGCCGACCGGCAGGCCGCCGAGGCGAGCCGCTCCGGCGGAACCTTGGCCGACCGCCTGTACGGCATGCTGGCCGCGCGGCTCGACCTGGTGGCCGGGCCGGAGACGGAGTTCCGCGACGAGGTCCTACGGGAGGCGGAGGCAATCGCGGGCCCCATCGTCACGAGAGCGCGTGAGCGCCTCGTCAGCGCCGTCGAGGACGTGCTCACCTCCGCCGCGCCCCCGCACCTCGGCGCGGAGCTGCCGGCCCACGACGTGGCCCGGCTCCTCGTGGACGCCCTCACCGGCATCGAGCTGGCCCGCGGACCCATCGACGAGTTGCGCGGACGCCTGCGCCAGCTCGTCGAACTCACCGTCCGCGGCCTCGGCGCCCCTGTCTGAAGGTTTCACGCCCGAATCCGAAGGTCTCGCCCGCTCTGAAGATGTCCGTGCCCGATCGATCCTGAAGGAGGATCCCATGTCCCTGCTCTCCCCCGGATACGGCGAAGCCGTCGTCGTACGCGCCGCCGAGGCCGAGACGCTCGGCGTCCCGCCCAACACCATGCGCTTACTCGCCGACGGCGACGCCACCTCTCACGCCCTCAGCACCCACCTGATCAGCCTCGGGCCGGGCACCGACGGCGCGATGCCGCACCACCATGACCGTTCGTCCGAGCTGTTCTTCGTGGTGGACGGCTCGGTCGACCTGCTCTGCGGGCAGGAACTGGTGACGGCGGAGCGACATGACGTGGTGATCGTGCCTCCGAAGACGCGGCACGCCTTCGGCGCGTCGGCCGGGCGTACCGCGGAGCTGCTCGTGGTCGTCGCCCCCGGCGTCGAACGCTTCGAATATTTCCGTGGCCTGTTCGAGCTGGCCACCGGCACCGGCTCACTGGAACAGGTGCTGGAGATCGGGAAAAGATGCGACACGTTCGTCGCGGAGGCCTCCGACTGGCAGGCGCTCCGGACGGCCTCCCGGGGAGATCGCCGGTGAACGCCATCCTGTGGTGGCTACAGGCCCTCTTCTGCTGCGCGTACCTCGTACACGCCGCCGTGCACGCCTTCCCGCCCGCGGCGCTGCGCCGACGACTCGACGCCGAGGACCGTCCCGGCCTGCGGCTGACCGCCAACCTCACCGAGGCGCTGGGGGGATTCGGGCTGGTCCTGCCCGGACTGCTGCACACCGCGACCTGGCTCACCCCGGCCTCGGCGGCCGGCCTGTTCCTCCTCATGTGCGGCGCTGTCGCCTTCCACGTCACCCGGCGCGAGCACGCCCCGGCCATGCTGCCCGCCGTCCTGGCCGTGGGGCTGGCTTTCCTCACCTACGAGCGGGGCTTCGCGTACCCGCTGGCCTGATCACACCCGCCGAGCAGCCCGCTCGTATGGCAGAGGGTGTGGACGAGCACGCTGCTGAGACGATGTGCAACCCATGGCCCCTACGCTTCGCGAGTCGATGACGCCCGCCGACGGCTCGTCATCGCGGCCAACCTGGCGGCGGACCTTGATCCTCAGTTCGGGTCAGCGGCGGTCTCAGTGACGCCGGCGAACATGCCCGGCTACGCTGCCCGTGGTCCTTGGTCGTGGGGCCGGCCTTCCTCGCATGCCAGCGGGGCCTCGCGCGTCCGCCGAACTGATCCCCGCCGGCGGGCGATACCTTCCGTACGACCGAGGGGGTAGTCGCGAGCACGCTCCTGAGCCGATGTGGAACGCCATGAGCTCCGTAAAGCTGGCGTCGTGCGAATGAAACCGCCGTCACGGATCCTCGCCGCCCTTGTCATGGCCCTGCTTCTTCCCCTGCTCCTTCCGCTGGGCGCAGGTGTCGCGCACGCGGAGGCCGACCCGGCCACCGTGCACATCAGCCAGGGCGTTCTGCGCGGCTTGGTCGCCCCGGACCATCGGACCTTCGCCGGTATCCCGTACGCCGCCCCACCGACCGGTGACCGGCGCTGGCGAGCGCCGGGGCCGGCATCGGCGTGGGCGGGAGTACGGGACGCCACCGAGCCCGGCAGCCCGTGCCCCCAGCTCAGCGGGGATGGTCCGGGCCAGCCGCCGCAGCCGGTCGGCGACGAGGACTGCCTGTTCCTCAACGTCACCACGCCCGCCACCCGGCCGGCCGAGCGGCTTCCCGTCGTGGTCTGGATCCACGGCGGGGGATTCGTGCAGGGTGCGGGCGGCGACTACGACCTAACCCGGATGGCCACCCAGGGCAGGGTCGTCACGGTGACGCTCAACTACCGACTGGGGGCGCTGGGTTTCCTGGACCACCCGGCCATGGACGACCCGTACGCGGGGAACTATGCGCTCGCCGACCAGCAGGCCGCGCTGCGCTGGGTGCGGCGCGACATCGCGGCCTTCGGCGGCGATCCAGGCAATGTCACGATCGCCGGCCAGTCGGCGGGCGGCTTCAGCGTGTGCGCCCATCTGACGGCACCCGGATCGCGTGGCCTGTTCCAGAAGGCGATCGTGCAGAGCGGCCCCTGCGGCAATGCCTTCGTCACCCGGACCGCGGCCCGGCAACGAGCCACGAAGATCGCCGCCGACCTCGGCTGCGCGACCCGAGCGCTCGCGTGCCTGCGCGCCAAGCCGGTCGCTGAGCTGCTCCCCATCCGCTCCGACCAGGTCTTCACCGCGACCGCCCGGATCGGCGACATGCCTTGGATCTTCACCGCGGGCACGCCCGCACTGCCGGCGCAGCCGCTGGAGGGGCTGCGCCGCGGCACCGCCGCTCGGGTGCCCCTCATCCAGGGCAACACCCGTGACGAGATGCGGCCCTTCGTCGCGGTGCAGTTCGACGCGCAGGGCCGGCCCGTGACGGCCCAGCAGTATCCCGAGATCCTCACCGGCCTGTTCGGCGACGGCGCCAGAGCCGTGCTCGAGCGGTATCCGGCCGGCGACCAGCCCAGCCTCGCGCTGGCCGGCGTGCTGACCGACTGGGGCCGCAAGCTCGGAGCCTGCTCCCAGCTGCCCGCGGACGACGCCGCCGCCCGCCGCGCCCCCGTCTACGCCTACGAGTTCGCGGAAAGCTCGGGACAGCAGATCGCCGGCTTCCCGCTCGGCGCCGGGCACGCCGCCGAACTGCCGTACCTCATGGACGGCCCCGGCGCGATCCCGGCGTTCTCCCCCGCGCAGCGTGAGCTGTCACGCGACATGATCGCCTACTGGACGCGGTTCGCGGCGACCGGCGACCCCAACGCGCCCGGGCTGCCCCGCTGGGCGGCCTATCGTTCCGGCGGCCCGGTGCTCTCGCTGGCGTCCGGGCCGCACGGCGTCCGGCCGGTCGACTTCGTGGGAGACCACCACTGCGCCTTCTGGAACCAGCGCTAAGCCTGGGCACTGCCCACGAGAAGAGCGCTCGACGAACAACAGTGCGCGTCATCGCCGCCCGTAGCCGAAACGAATTTGCCCATGATTGCCTCACGGGGCGCTGAAAGCCCGACGTCCCCGCGCCCGGGGTCGCCGGCATCGGGTGGGGGAGGCCCGCTGACGAATCACGGGATGGGACAGATGCCGTCCGGCATGGGTGAACCGGGCGCAGCTTGCAGCCAACCGGGCGATCGGTTCAGGGAAGGGATGAGGAGATTGGCCGTATGAAAATTCTTGTACTCGGTGGTTCGCTGTTCCTCGGCCGCGCGTACGTGACCGAGGCGCGGCGCCGCGGCCATGAGGTGACGACCTTCAACCGGGGTCTCAGCGGCCCCGACGAGCCCGGGGTGGAGGCCGTGCGCGGCGACCGCACCCGTGCGGCCGACCTGGAGCGGCTGGCCGGAGGCCGGCGATGGGACGCGGTGGTGGACACCTCAGGGCAGCAGCCGAGCGACGTCCTGCTCTCGGCCGGGCTCCTGCGCGAGCATGCCGATCACTACACGTTCGTCTCCTCCATCCACGCGTTCACGGACTGGGGGACGCTCCCCGTGAACGAGGATTCCCCGACGTACGACTGCCCGGCCGACACCCCGGCCGGGCAGCCTCCGGGCAACCAGCTGAAGGCCGGGTGCGAGCGCGCAGTGCTGGAGCGGTTTGGCGCGAGCCGGTCGCTCGTCCTCAACTGCGGCCTGCTCGTCGGCCCGCACGAGGACGTCGGCCGGCTGCTGTGGTGGCTGGAGCGGACAGCGCGCGGCGGCGAGGTGCTCGCCCCCGGCGACCCCGGGCGCGCCCTCCAGCTCATCGACGCGCGCGACTTCGCCGTCTTCGGCCTGGACCTGCTCGAGCAGGGTACGGCGGGCAGGTTCCTGACGACCGGCCCGACCGGCTCGACCACGATGAAGGGACTGCTCGACGCCTGCGCCGAAGCGACGGGCGGCACCGCCGAGCTCACCTGGGTCCCGGACGACCGGCTCCTCGCCGCCGGCGTCGAGCCGTGGACGGAACTGCCCCTGTGGACTCCCGACCAGCCCGGGTGGAACGCGATTTGGCAGGCCGACACCTCCCGCGCGCAGGCAGCGGGGCTGCGCTGCCGTCCGATCGCGGAGACCGTCCGCGAAACGTGGGCCTGGATGCGCGAGCGCGGGCCGGCGGCCGGACCGTACCTGCAGGGCACGACCCCGCTCGGCATCGACCCCGGCAAGGAGCGGAAGGTGCTCGCCTGCTAGGTACGTCAGGGCGGCCGCCGGCTTGGAGGGCTGGGAACTCGGATAGCCCTCCAGTCCGGCGCGGTCATGGGTAGACAGGGAGTTAGGCAATTGCCATAATCCCTTTGTATTGGATGTTGATCTGGTGAAGGCGCTGGCCAGTGACAAGCGTTTGCTGATCTTGGAGTGGCTGCGTGACCCCGAACGCCATTTCCCGCCGCAGCGTGACGGCGATCTGGTGCATGACGGCGTCTGCTCCCTGTTCATCGCCCAGAAGCTGGGAGTGGCCCAACCGACCTGCGGCGAGCATCTGAAGGTGCTCGCGCACGCCGGGCTGTTGCGCGGCAAGAAGATCAAGCAATGGGTGTTCTACCAGCGCGACGAAGACCGTATTTCCGAGGCGAAGGAGTTGCTGAGCGGTGAGTGGTGAGGTGAACGGCGGCGTCGCCGCGCCCGAGAGCCTGGACGGAGGGCTCTACGAGCGGTTGGTCGCCGATCTGGAGGCTGCCGGAGCCCGCTACCGCCTTATCGACCACCCGCCGGAGGGACGCACCGAGGTGGTCAGCGCTCTGCGCGGACACGACGTCGCGCACGCCGCCAAGTGCCTGGTCGTGATGGTCAAGGTCGGCAAGAAGCAGAGCCGGTACGTGCTGGCCGTGGTGCCCGGTGATGCCCGCCTGGACCTGCAGGCGGTGAAAGCCCTGCTGGAGGGCACGTACGTCGCCTTCGCCGACCGCGCCAAGGCCGAGGAGCTGGCCGGCGGCGTCAGCGGCACCGTACTGCCGTTCAGCTACCACCCCAAGCTCGAGGTGATCGCCGATCCGGCGCTTCTGCGGGTTCCGGAGCTGTTCTTCAACGCCGCCCGCTTGGACCGCTCGATCGCCCTGGCCACCGACGACTACGTGAAGCTGGCCGCCCCTCGCGTCGCTCCCATCACCACCGCCCCCTGAGCCCGATGCCGTCCTAGGCTCGGCTGCCGCCCGCAAGGAGGAGAGCATGTCGCAGGCCGACTACGCCATCCACTACCAGCCGCTGTTCGCCGCCCTGGAAATGATGGACGTCCAGGCGTTGATCGACCGGACCGACGATCCCTGGTACAACCAGACGCTCATCCAGGTGGGGGACATATGGGTGCGGCTGGGAGTCATGCAGGGTGAGTTCCATTGGCACAAGCACGATGAGCAGGATGAGTTCTTCTTCGTCCTCGACGGCCTGTTCCATATCGAACTGGAACAGACCAACACCGTCGAACTCCGCCCGCGACAGGCGTTCGCCGTCCCGGCGGGGATGCTGCACCGGCCCGTCGTCCCGGTCCGCAGCGCTGTCCTGATGATCGAAAAGGCCGGTGTCATCGCCACCGGCGACTGACTCCGCCGGCCAGGAGGGCCATCGTGTCGGACCCGGGTGTGAAGGCAAGGCGCCAAGCCTCGTACAGCTCTGCGGAATTCGGCCATTCAAGTGCCGCAATCCGGATCCCCGGCACCGAGCGCACAGCACGAGATCGGCACCGGGGAGGGATGTACCGCGGATCCGCGGTTACGTCGAGACGACCGTTAGACGGCCGTGCGCGACCACTGCTGGTTGGCGCCGGTGTTGCACGAATACTGCTTGAGGATCACGCCATCCGCGGTTGATGCGGACGGTACGTCCACGCATTTGCCGCTGTGCCGTGCCCGGAGCTGAAAGTAGCTACCGTTGGCGACCATCTGGAACTGCTGATTGGTGCCGGTGCCACAGGTGTACTGGATGAGCTCGGCACCGTCGGCGGTTGAAGCGCCCACCACATCAAGACACTTCCCGCTGTGGCGGCTGACAATGCGCCAGTAGCCGCTGCCGGCGTCCTGGAACTGCCACTGCTGCCATGGGTTGCCGCCGTAGGTGTACTGGTCGACGCGCGCACCGTTGTTGGTGTTCGCCTGTTGGACGTCCATGGCCTTGCCGCTGTGGCGCGCATCGATCCTGTAGAACGTTTCCGGCTGCGGCGAAGGGGTGGGGTCGCGGACGGTGTCGCCCCAGCCGTAGCGGACACGGTCGGCGCCGGATTGGTTGCGGACGGCCAAGGTGAGGTTGGTGCCGCTGCCGCCGAGGGCGTACATCGAGTAGTGGTCGTAGCCGAGGCTTCCGGTCGGCTTGCCACCGAGGGCGGGCCAGTAGGTGCCGCCCATCTGGTTGTCACGCATGACCTGGGCCATGGCGCGGAGGTAGCGCACGAAGTTGTCGGTGCTGTTCGCGTCGGCGTAGTTGAGGCCGGTGGACATCGGCGCGCCGAATTCCGTCGCGATCGCACGGGAGGCGCAGTTGCCCAAAAGCGTCTGAATGTGGCTTCGGAAGGCGTCGTAGGTCATCGCGCTGTAGAAGAAGGCGTAGTAGTGGAAGGACAGCAGCGTCGAGTTGAAGCGGCTGTCGTTGCAGATGTCCCGGAGGTCCTGGCTGAAGCCGGTACCGCCGATGAGTACCCGGCCAGGCACCGCCGAGGTGTGAGTGCTGAGCCAGTTCGCTGCTACATTGCGCCACTCCGCCGATGAGTAGCCGTGCGGCTCGTTCATCGGCTCGAAGTAGACGTTGCTGTTCGAGCCGTACGTGTTGGTCACGGTGGACCACATCGAGTTCCATGCGGCGAGGTTCGTGATCCTGCCGCCCGAGGCTGCGCCGTCCTCCCAATAGGCCAGGATGACCTTGAATCCACGGTCGGTGGCGGCGTCGATGGCGCCGCGATAGGAGTTCCACCAGGTCGTGTTGGCCACAGTGTGGGTGTTGATAGGCAACCGGACGGTGTTGACCCCCATGGTGTATTCCATGTAGTCGTAGAGCGCGTTGGCCTTGGCCCGTACTGTCGCGTTGCTGTCGGACTGGCTCAGGCCCTGCAGGACGAGCGTGCCGGTGCTGAAGTTGTCACCCAGCACGGCCCAGTTCATACCTCGGAATTGGCTGGTGGCGGCATTGGCCGAGGGCGCGGTGACGAGGGCTGCCACTGCGGTGAGCGCGGTCAGCACAAGGGCGATCAGCAACTGGCGCAACGACCGGATGCTCCGCGGTGGTCCTGATGAGTAACCATCAGACGCCATGCTCAGTGCCATGAAATGTCCCATCACTAGATCTAAATTGCTGGGTCGAACTTTCACTTGTGCACACTGTTAGCGTTAACAAATAAACGCGGATCACCCACGAAGGCCTCACGCTAAAGAGGAGGCGGGAGTGCGTCAACAGAAAGGGAGGCGACTTGCTCGAACCGCTGGTCCGTGACGGACGCCGCTGTAAATTTCAGGCAGACTTCCTGGTCACGCCAACGCCCCGATGGTGCCACTGCAGTACCGCTGATCCCCAAGAAGGGTGACCTGATCCTGGACGTTGTACGTAACCGGATCATGTATGTCGAGGTGTTGAACTACCCCACCGCGCAAGAGCGCGGAGGGTGTCAGGCATGACTGGTCAGCACCTTCGCGAGGGCTTCGGCGATCTGGGCGGCACCCTCGGCGCCGGCCATCAGCATCGGCTGGCGAACCCAGACGACGGTCCGGGCGGCGTCCTCGGCGGACGGGCACGGCTCGGCTCGGGCGCCTTCCGCCGTCAGCGCGGCCATCGTGCCCAGAGGCGGGTAGCCCGCGTCGAGCGGCACGCCCTCGGCCTCCATCGCGGCCAGCAGGAACGACCGGTCCACCTCGGGATCGACGCGCAGCATGAGCAGGTGGCGGGAGTCGCGGGTGGTGCCCGGCGGCCGGGGCACGACTGTCACCGGGCGGGCGGGGACAACGGCCAGCTCCCGTTCCAAGGCGGCGCAGAACGCCTCACGGGCGTCGATCTCGCCGTCCAGCCGGTCCAGCCAGGGGAGCAGGAGGGCGGCCTGGAGCTCGGTCAGACGCAGGTTCCAGCCGGTCTTCGAGTGGCCGTACCAGGCGCCGCCGGGGCTGCGGCCCACGTTGCAGACAGACCAGATCTCCCGGTACGCCTCCTCGGTCCGGCAGACGATCAGGCCGCCCTCACCCGCGGTCATGGCTTTGCTGGACTGGAAGCTGTAGACGCCGGCGTCGCCCAGCCCGCCCACCGGCCGGTCCTTGTAGGCGGCACCGTGCGCCTGGGCGGCGTCCTCGACGACGGCCAGGCCGTGGCGGGCGGCCAGGGCGTTCAGCGGGTCCATGTCGGCGGGGCTGCCGGCCAGGTGCACGGGCATGACGGCCGCCGTCGCGCCGGTAACGGCCCGCTCGACGGCCCCGGCCAACAGGTGCAGGTCGTGCGGGTCCACGTCCGCGATCACGGGAGTGGCTCCGGCCAGCAGCACGGCGGTGGCCGAGGCCACGAACGTGTAGGCGGGCACGATGACCTCGTCCCCGCGGCCCACTCCCAGGCCGCGCAGGGCGGCGAACAGGCCGAGGGTGGCGTTGCCGACGGCGACCCCGTACGGGACGCCGGACCGCCGGGCGAACGCCGCGACCAGATCCGTCACCACGGACCCGCCCTGCGTGGCCCCCCACAGCCCGCTCTCCAGCACCCGCGTGACCAGCTCGCGCTGCGCGTCGTCGAGGGGCGGCGGCCAGGCGGGCCACGGCTCGGTGCGGACGGGGGTGCCACCGTGGATGGCGAGTGTCACGCGAGTTGTCCCTTCGGAGTCGGCCGGGGGTCGGACGGGGCGGGCGGGGGTCAGGCGGGCGGCGCCCCGCGCCACAGGTCCTCCGCTGGCGCCCGGTCGGGCAGCCCGAGGAGGCGGGCGAGGTTGCCGCCCTGGACGAGGGCGCGGTCGGCAGGGGTCAGGGGCGCCAGGGCGACGCGGCCATAGCCGGTGCGCAGGTCGAGGAAGCAGGCGTCGGAGCCGTACACGACTCGTTCGGGACCAGCCAGCTCGGCGAGTCGGGCGATCCAGCGGCCCGTCATCTTCGAGCCGCACGTGTCGAGGAACACGTTGGGGTGGTCGGCCACGAGCCTCGCCGCCCGGCCGAACCCGTACGGCCAGAGCCCGGTGTGCCCCATGAGCAGCGGCACGTCCGGATGGCGGGCCGCCACGGCGGCGAACTGGGCGGGGTCGCTCCACGGCGAGCCGGTCTGGCCGTGGGAGAGCACGGGCAGGCCGAGCTGCCAGACCGGATCGTACAGGGGGTCGTCGAGCCTGCATTCGTGCACGTCAGGATGGATCTTGACGCCCCACACGCCGGTGCGCGCGAGCGGCGTACGGTGGTGCGGGTTGTAGACCTGCCACACGCCGAACCGGCCGGGGAACCGCGCGGCGATCTCCATGGCCAGCTCGTTGCCGCGTACGGCGTCGGGGCCGACGGCGAGCAGGTGGCTGATCGGTCGACGTCCTCAGGGGGCAGGGCGAGGCGGTCGAGCAGGAAACGCGGGCCGCAGTCGTCGGAGACCGGCGCGCCCGTGCCGAACACCAGCCGCCGGGACCCGAAGCGCTCGGCCAGCCATTCGACGCCGCCCTGGGTGTTGACGGTGCCGATCTCGGTCCGCACGTTCGCGGCCTCGGTCATGAGCTCGGCGACCACGCGCAACCTGCGGTAACCGGGATTGAGGAGGAGGATACGGAGGCCGGGTAGGCGGGCGGCCAGCGTGATGAGCTGCGCGGGCGAGGTCTCCTCCAGATCGATCGCCACCGGCAGCCCGATGGCTTCGAGCCACCGCAACGCGCTGGGCCCCGTCAAGTCGAACCGGTGCCGTTCCGGGCAGAGGCGTACCATCCGCACCCCCCACGCCCGCACCTCGCCGGGACCGTCCGGCACGCTCGCCCCCGGCACCCCGGGCACCACGACCGGCACCGGAACGAGCCGCCCGTCCGGCACATCGGCGGGTGTTCCCGGGCCGTCCGTGGTCGCGTGCGGCGCGGCCGTGGCGGCGAAGAGGGCGGCGTTGCCGGCGGCCGGGTCGGAGTGGAGGCTGAGCGTGTGGGTGACGCAGGCCCGGTCGATGCGCAGCCGGTCCATGTCGCCGAGGGGATCGGGCGGCACGTCGTCGAACGGCACGGGCCCGATGAGCCGATGGGCATCGATCACAGGTTTCGGCACAGGCCGAAACCTAGCCAGCCCGCGACGGTACGGTCAAGGAGAGGCGACGCGACCCACGTCCACTGAGGATCCAGCTCGACTATCATCCTGGCAGCATTTTGGCCCGGACCGTAACCTTACGAATGCCTTGGTCTCAATGGCATGATGGCGCGCATGACGATTGAGGACGGGCCCGCTATGCCGTTCGACCCGTGGCGGCTGGCCGGCGGGCTTGAGGTGACGCTCGACGTGGACGTGCTGTTCGGGGCCTACCCCGACCGGGCGGGGCCACCCGGGACGCCTGACGCCGTGCTGCGCCTGCTCGCCGAGCACCGCATCAGGGCCGCAGCGGCGGCGAGCCTGCGGGCGGCGCTGTTCGACATGCGTTCGGGCAACCAGGAGACGTTCGGCCTTGCGGGCGACGCGGTCGTGCCGGTCGGCGTGGTGGACCTGCGCGACCCGATCGGGTCGGCGCGCGAGCTCGACCGGCTGGCGGCAGCGGGGGTCAGAGCGGTCCGGCTGTTCCCCGAGGAGCAGGGCGTGGAGGCGGGTTTCCCGTCCGTGCGGCACGTGGCCGGGCGGGCGGCTGCGCTCGGCCTGACCGTGTTGACCGGCGGCGACGTGCGGAGGTTCTGGCAGCCGTTCGCCGGGATCGGCGCCACGGTCGTCTTCCTCGACACGCACTTCTACCATCTGGGCGACTTCCTGGTGGCGGCCGCCGACGAGCCCGGCTTCCACACCTCCACCCGCCTGCTCAACTCCCCAGACGCGCTGGAGCTCGCCGCGGCCGAGCTCGGCGCCGATCGGCTGCTGTACGGCTCGCGCGCCCCGCACCACGAGCCGCTGGTCCCCCTTCTGCGCCTGGCCACCAGCGGGCTCGAACCGGACGAGATCGCCGCCGTCGCGGGCGGCAACGCGAGGAGGCTGCTGAAGTGATCATCGACGTGCACGCCCATTGGGGCCCGTGGTTCTTCACCATGGACGTGGCCACCGCCAACCTCGCCACCATGGACAGGTACGGCATCGACCGCGCGATCGTCTCGGCCACCGAGGCCGTGATCTACGACGCCCCCGCGGGCAACCGGGCGCTGGCGGCGTACCTGGAGACTCAGGAGCGTCTGCTCGGCTACGTGACCGTCAATCCGCGCCGGCTGCGTGAGGGGCGGGCCGACCTGCGGGCGTACCTGCCGGGCGGGCGGTTCGTCGGCGTGAAGATCCACACCGACTACACCGGCTCGCCCACCGGCTCCGCCGCGCTACGCGACGCGCTGGCCGAGGTGGCCGAGGCGGGGGTTCCGGCGCTCGTCCACACGTGGGGCGCATCGGTGCTCGACCTGGCCCAGGCGTGCCTGGACACGCCGGGGCTGCGGGTGATCGCGGGCCACATGGGCGCCGACGGCTTCCGGTACGCGATCGAGGCCGCCAACGCCTGCGACCGCCTCTACCTGGAACCCTGCTGGTCCCACGCCCCGGCCGGTCGCATCGCGGAGGTGGCCGCGGCCGTGGATCCCGGGCAGCTGCTGTTCGGCACGGACGCGACGCTCATCGACCCGTCCTCGGCGTACGGCGCGGTCGCGGCGGCCCGGCTGGACCGGGAGACCGCCGAGCGCGTCGCGTGGCGCAACGCCGCCGACCTGTTCGGCCTGGACGTCACGGACCGCTGACACCGCCCGCCGCAGGGTGGAAAAGCGCCGCATCCTCGGCCAGCGGCGGCCCGTACGGGTCGTGGGCGTGGGCGGCCGGGATGCGGCCCTCGGCGGCGGCCAGCCAGAGCATGCGCTGCACGTAGCCCTCCATGGGCTCGGTGAAGGTGACCGAGGCCAGCCGGTCGAGCCGCGCCGACGCCTCCTCGAACGCCCGCAGGTTCGGCCCTCTGAAGGCGTCCATGACGGCGGCGGTCACCTCGACGCTCGCCGCCGCGATGCCGACCAGGGCCGCCTCGGCGCCCCACAACAGCGACGGCCCGAACATGCGGTCCTCGCCCGTGATCGCGAGCCGGCCTGCCTCCTTTGTGAGGGCGATCGCGCGCTGGCAGCCCATCGCGTCCGACAGCAGCGCCGTCTTCAGCCCGGCCACGCCGGGGTGCCCCAGCAGCGCGCGCATCGTGCCGGGCGGGCAGGGCAGCGTGTAGAGGTCGAAGGCGATCATGGGCAGGCGGGCGGCCCGCCACACCTCCTCGTGGAGCGCCACCCGGTCGCCCGCGGAGGGGAACACCAGCACGCCGTCGGCGCCCAGCTCGGCCGCCGCCCGCGCCTGCGCGGCCGCGTCCTCGGCGCCGCCGCCGACGCCCGCGATCACCGGCACGCCGAGCGCGACCGCCCGGCCGATCACCTCCGCGCGCGTCGCGGCGTCCAGGTACGGCCCCCGCCCGGTGTGCGCCAGCACCGCGAGCGCGCCCGCGCCGCCGGACACCAGCCCGGCCAGGTAACGCGCGACGACGTCGAAGTCGACCTCGCCCGACTCGGTCATGGGCGTGGCGGCGGCGGCGATCAACGTGCCACGGAGCCGGTCCCGGAGGTTCTGCGCAGATTCGTCCACCCGGCAGAGCCTATTTGAGGCCGGTCATCACGATGCTGTTCACCAGGTAGCGCTGCAGGAGGAAGAACACCAGCAGGCACGGCACCACGGAGACCGCCGCCGAGGCCATGAGCAGCGACAGCTGCGTCTCCTCGGTGCGCAGCGTGGTCAGCCCCACGGTGAGCGTGCGGGTGGCGTCGCTCTGGCCGATGACGAGCGGCCACAGGAAGTCGTTCCAGTGCCACAGGAACACGAACACGCCGAGCGTGGCCAGGACGGGCTTGGTCAGGGGAAGCACGATCGTCCAGTAGACGCGCCACTCGGAGGCGCCGTCCACCTTGGCCGCGTCGAACAGCTCGTCGGGCAGCTCCCTGATGAACTGGCGCATCAGGAAGACGGCCTGGGAGTTGGCCAGCGTGGGCACGATCAGCCCCCAGAACGTGTCCACCCCGTCCAGGCTGTTGACCAGCACGAACGTCGGGATGAGCGTGGCCTGGAACGGCACCATCATGGTGGCGAGGAACGTCCAGAACATGGCCTCGCGGCCAGGGAAGCGCTTCTTGGCGAAGGCGTACCCGGCCATGGAGGACGTGAGCAGGATGATCACGACCGAGACCAGCGCGTAGACCAGGGAGTTGACCGTCCAGCCGGCGATGCCGCTGGACGACAGCACACGGGTGATGTTGTCCAGCGTCAGCGACTCGGGCCACTGCTTCGGCACGGTCGGGCGGCCTGCCGGTGACAGCGCCACCACGAACATGGCCACGAACGGGCTGACGGTCAGCGCCGACAGCACCGCGAGCAGCGCCACGAGCGGCCACCTGCCCCGCCACCGGCGGCGACGGGCGGCGCGGGCCGTGTCGGCGCCGGTCGTGACCGGCCTCGACGCAGTGATCGTCACGTGTTCCCCCGATCCAGGAACCGGCGCTGGACCAGCGAGACGATCAGCACGATCGCGAACAGCACCATGCCCAGCGTGGCGGCGTACCCGAAGTCGAACGACCGGAAGCCGTAGTCGTAGATGCCGTAGATGAGCGTGTACGTGGCCCGCGCCGGGCCGCCGCCGGTCATCACGTACACGGTGTCGAAGGTCTGGAACGCCGAGATCGTCTCGATCACGACCACAAAGAAGATCGTGGGCTTGAGCAGCGGCAGCGTGATCCTGCGGAAGCGCTGCCAGGCGCTCGCGCCGTCGACCCTGGCCGCCTCCGTATACGAGGACGGGATCGCCTTGAGCCCGGCGAGCAGGATCAGCATGGAGTAGCCGAACCCCTTCCACACCGACACCACGGCCAGAGCGGGCAGCACCACGCCCGACTGCTCCAGGAACGCGACCGGCCCGAGGCCGGCCTTGGCCAGCAGGCCGTTGATCAGGCCATCGAACTCGTAGATCCAGCGCCAGATGACGCCCGCCAGCACGAAGCTCGTCACGTACGGCAGGAAGAGCATGCCGCGGAACAGGCCGCGCAGGAAGACGACCTGGTTGAGCAGCAGCGCGGTGCCGAGCGCGACGAGCAGGGTGAGCGGCACGTAGACCGCCACGTACACGAGCGTGACCCGCAGACTCAGCCAGAAGTTCACGTCGTCGAGCAGGCGGGCGTAGTTGTCCGCGCCGATGAAGTGCCACTCGCCACCGATGTTCCAGTTCGTCAGGCTCATCCCCGCCGCTCCCAGCGACGGGAAGATCCGGAAGATCAGGAACAGCACGAGCGCGGGCAGCACGAACAGCAGGCCGGTGACCGGGTCACGCAGGCGATGGCGCACGAGGCGAGTCCTTTCTTGCTCAGCCGCCGCTGCCGAGCAGCTGGTCGGCCTCCTTCGCCGCCGCGTCGAGCGCGGTCTTGGCGTCCTCCTTGCCCAGCAGCGCAGCCTGGATGTGGGGGGCGAGGATGCCCATCACCTGGCGGGCCTTCGGATGGGTGTCGCCGGGGAAGGCGTACTGGAGGGACTTGGCGAACTCCTTGGACGCCTCGCTCTGCCCCGGCACGGTCACGTCGGTGCGCGCGGGGAAGAAGCCCGACTCCGCGGCCAGCTCGGCGGCGACCTCCGGCGAGGCCAGGTACGCGGCGAGCTTCCTGGCCGCGTCCTTGCTCTCGGAGTGCTTGGCGAGCACCAGCCCGCCCGGGATGCCGAACGAGACCCGCTTCCTTCCCTCCAGCGGCAGGCCGATGCCGACGTTCTCGGCGCCGATGGCCGTGCCGAACTGGACGGCCTGCAGCGCGGTCGCCGCGTGGTACATCGCGGTCTTGCCGCCGGCCAGCGCGCCGCCTTCGATGTCGTTGCCCTTGCTCGCCGCGTTCTCGGGGAGCCCACCGGCCGCCTTGAGGTCGAGCAGGAACTGCAGGCTCTCCACGCCCTCGGGGCCGTTGAAGGCCACGCTCTTGCCGTCGGCGCTGAAGACGCTGCCGCCGTTGGCCCACAGGATCGGGTAGAAGCTCTGGTTGAGGCTGACCTCGGGCTTGCCCGGGTAGTCGAGCACGGCCACCTTCTTGGCGGCGAGCTTCGGCGCGGCCTCCTTCAGCTCGGCCAGCGTCTCAGGCACCTTGGTGACACCCGCCTCGGCGAACAGCTTCTTGTTGTAGATGGGCGCGGTGATCGTCTGGTAGATCGGCACGCCGTAGAGCTTGCCGCCGACGGTCAGGGCGCTGAGGGAGTTGGGCAGATAGGAGCCCTTGGCGGGGGCGATGACGTCGTCGACCGGCTCGATCGTGCCCTGCTGGGCGTACTGGGGGATCTGGTCGGGGCCGAGCACGACGAGGTCGAAGCCCTTCTTGGAGACCAGCGCGGTGGTGACCTTCTCCTGCCGTCCCTCCCAGGGCTGCAGATCGACCTTGACGTCGATCCCCGCGTTCTTCGCCTCGAAATCCTTCTCGACCTTGCCCCAGAACGCCTGGTTCTTGGCCTGATCGGAGATCACGGGATACATCCAGAGGGTCACGGTGCTCTTGTCCGAGCCGCCGCTGGAACCGCATCCGGCGGCCGCGAGGCTCAGTGCGGCCGCGACGCCGACTGCTGCTGCCTTCTTCATCGGCGCTTCCTTTCGCTTAATACCGGTCCTGACCGAAACCTAGTGACGGCCTCCGGTGGGGTCAATGCCTGATACATGAACGTGACGAGAGCCGGGCTGCGGTCACGGCCGGAACTTCGCCATGCTCTCGGCGATCAGCTCGACGTGGGCGTCCGTGTAGTGCTCGTTCCAGTCGATGACGAGCAAGGTCTCGGCCACCATACGCTCGGCCCGCGGGCAGGCTGCGGGGACGTACACGTCGCCCAGCGGGTAGCGCGAGGTCCCGTAGACCGGGCCCCGCCACACCGGCGCGCGGTTCAGCGGCTCGGCGAGGTATCCGGCCCTGGCCGGGATCCCGGCGGCGGCCAGGTGCGCGGCGCGCTCGGGGGCGTCGCCGTCCGGGCACACGACCGGGAACAGCCACCAGGCGTGCCCTTCCGGGCGCGGCAGGACGAGGCCGGGCAGCCCGCGCAGGGCGGCCAGCAGCTCGCCCGCGGTGCGGCGGCGCGCGGCGACGACGCCGGGCAGCTTGGCGAGCTGCGCCCGCGCGACCGCGGCCTGCAGCTCGGTCATGCGGTAGTTCAGCCCGAACGCGGCGTGCGAGCGGCCGGCCGCGCGGTCCCATCCCTTGTCGGCGAACAGCCGCATCCGCCTGGCCAGCTCGTCGTCGTCGGTGATCGCGATGCCGCCGTCGCCGCAGGTGATGTGCTTCCACTGCTGGAGGCTGAGGGTGCCGACGTCGCCGGCTGTGCCGGCCAGGCGGCCGTCCGGGAGCTCGGTCAGCCACGCCTGGGCGCAGTCCTCGATGAGCCTCAGACCGTGCTCGTCGGCGAGCGCGCGCAGCTCGCCGATCCTCGCGGGCGCACCGAACAGGTGCACCGCCATGATGGCCCTGGTCCGGGGCCCGATCAGCGCGGCCACCGAGTCGGGGTCGAGATTGCCGTCGCGGGGGTCGACGTCGGCAAAGACAGGAACGGCGTTCTGCGCCAATATGGGGGCCACGGTCCCGAAGTCCGTGATCGGCGTCGTGATGATCTCGTCCCCGGGATCCGGCGCGGCCGCCACGACCGACAGATGGAGGGCCGCGGTGCCGGAACTGCACGAGATCGCGTGGCGAGAGCCGTAGAGCTCGGCGATCCCGGCCTCCAGTGCCCGCGCCTCGGTCCCCCAGACGGAGTTGAGCATGCCCGAGCGGATCACCCGTGCGAGGGCGTCCACCTCCTCGTCGCCGAGGGTGCGGCCGTCCGCTTCTGCCATTGACGGGAACTTCACCGAGCACCTTCCGAGATAGTATTGCGGTCTTGACCGTAATGAGCGAGAGGGAGACGTGGGTGGGAATCCTCATCGGGGTCGTCGGCCCGCACGACCTGGTCGACGGCGTCGCCGCCGTGTGCGAGGAGCAGCCGGGCGTCAGCACGCTCCGGCTCGACTACGACCACGAGTCGCAGGCTCCCGCGCTCGTCGACGCGCACGCCTCGGCCGTCGAGGGCTGGCTGTTCACGGGGATCGTCCCGTACATGCTGTCCAGGGACGCCCTCACCAGGCCCGCCGCTTTTGTCGACTACTCCGGCGCGACGCTTCTCACCGCCCTTGTACGCCTCCAGCACCAGGGCCAGGACGTCACCCGCCTGTCCATCGACACCCTGTCGGCCGCCGACGTGAACGCCACCTTCGCCGAGGCCGGACTGCCCGCCGACGACCTGCGCACGCTGCCGTACCGGCCGGAGATGACCTCCAAGCAGGCGGTCGCCTTCCACCGCAAGGGCCCGGCCCACCCGGTCATCACCTGCCTCAGCTCCGTCCACGAGGCCCTGCGCGACCACATGCACGTCCTGCGCCTCGTGCCCTCGGTCCACTCGGTACGCGTCGCGTTGCGCCAGCTCCTGCTCACCGCCGAGGGCCAGGCCCAAGAGGACGCCCAGATCGCGCTCGGGCTGATCGAGGTGGCCGGCGAGGAGGGCCTGCTGCGCGAGGCCACCGCGCTCGGCGGCACGCTGGCCGCCTTCCGCGGCGGCACCCACCTGCTGGTGACCACCCGCGGCCCGCTGCACGACGCCACCGGCGGCTTCACCGCGCTGCCGATGCTGGGCCGGCTGGCCGGTCACAACGAGGTCGTCCGCATCGGCTTCGGGCTGGGCCGCAGCGCCGCCGAGGCCGAGAGCCTGGCCCGCCGCGCCCTGGCCCGGGCGCGACGCATCGGCGACGTGGCGGCCGTGCTGTCGCTGCGCGCCGACACCGACATCGTCCTGGAGTCGGCGACCGCCGCTCCGGCGGGCGCCCAGAACCTGTCGGTCATCGCCCGCCGAGTGGGCCTGTCGATCTCGACGCTGGAGAAGCTGCTGGAGGCCAGGGCCGCCGCGGGCGATGAGCCGCTGACCACGCGCGAGATCGCCGACCGGCTCGCGGTGCAGCAGCGCACCGCGCGGCGCATGCTGCACCGGCTGGAGCTCGCCGGCCTCGCCGAACGCATCGGCAACCTCACCAGCGGCTCCAGCGGCCGCCCGCTCACGCTTTACCGGCTCACCCTCTGAGGTGGGCGGCCGCCTCAGGAAAGCCACCGGGAGAGGCCGTCGGCCACGAACTCGTCGTCCCGCAGCCAGGGGTAGGCGGCCCAGATCCGGTCGATCTCGGCGAGCTGGCCGGGCGAAAGGTCCTCGGCCGGGTCCAGGCACCAGCGCCCCGCCAGCAGGCCCTGCCGGCGCAGCACCTCGTGGATGCCGGGGATGCAGCCGTGGAAGCCGTTGGCGGAGTCGAAGATGGCGGCGTTGGCGTCGGTCAGGTGGCCGTCCAGCGAGAGCAGCCCGCGTACGGCCGCGTCGTCGCCCTCGCGGGCGCGGGTGGCCTCCTCCAGCAGCTCGACGGCCCTGCGCACCCACACAGCCCACTGGCCGAGCAGCCCTCCGACGAACTCGATCTCCACCTCGCGCCCGTCCACCACGACCCGGTGGGGGGTGATGAGGTCGGCGAGGATGTGGTCGTCGTTGCCGGTGTAGAGCGCGACCTCGCCGGCCCGGCCCGCGCGTACGACGCCGTGCAGCACGTCGAGCGTGCGGTACCGGTCGAACGGCGCGACCTTGATCCCCACCACGGACTCGATCGAGGCCAGCCGCGTCCAGAAGTCCCGCGACAGCGGCTTCCCGCCGACCGCCGGCTGCAGGTAGAAGCCGATCACCGGCAGCACCTCGCCCACGGCCCTGGCCCGCTCGACCAGCGCGTCCTCGTCCAGCTCCCGGTACGGGCTGAGCAGCACCATGTGGTACCCGAGCGATCGGGCGAGCTCGGCCTCGGCCACCGCCTGCGCCGTGGACCCGGTCGCCCCGGCCACGAGCACGACGTCCCGGCCGGACTCTCCGGCGGTACGCGCGGCCAGCTCCAGCACGGGCGGCAGCAGGTCGGTCCCATGGATGGCGAACTGCGTGGTGTGCACGCCCACGGCCAGGCCGCCCGCGCCCGCCTCGACGTAGTAGCGAGTCAACGCCCGCTGGCGGCGCTCGTCCAGTTTCCTGTCCTGCGTGAGCGCCAGCGGGTGGGCCGGGATCACCAGCCCGCGCCTGAACAGGTCGCCCGCGGAAGTCTGCGCCTGCTGAACCGTGCTCAGCACGTGGGATCCCCCTTGTCGTAGGTCTGGCACGCCGGTCAGAACCGTCCGTCGCGGCGCTCGAACTTGGTGGGCTTGCCGAGCAGCGGCCCGCCCTCGGCGACCCATCGCGCCGTATGCTCGATAAGCTCGGCGGGCGTGAGCTCGGGATAGCCGAACAGCCGGTGGCAGCGGCCGGCGTTGGACAGCAGCGCCGTCGGAGCCTCCTCGCCGGTGAACACCGGCTCCTTGCCGAGCAGCTCGCCCAGCGCCAGCGCCGCCTGCCGCACCGAGATCAGCTCGGGCCCGGTGACGTTCAGCACGTACGGCGGCGCGGCGGCGAGCGCCAGCGAGCGCAGGGTGACCTCGTTGGCGTACCCCTGCCAGACGACGTTGGCCTGGCCGGTGGTCAGGTCGATCGGCTCGCCCGCCAGCACCTTCTGAGCCAGGTCGACGAGCACGCCGTAGCGGAGCTCGACCGCGTAGTTGAGCCTGATCAGGGCGAGCGGGGTGCCGTAGGTCTCGGAGAAGTGCGTCAGCACCCGCTCCCGGCCCAGGCAGCTCATCGCGTAGTCGCCGACAGGGCCGACCGCCGAGTCCTCGGTGCAGCCGCCGCTCGTGACGGGGACGAGCGGATAGACGTTGCCCGTGGACAGGGCGGCGATCCTGCTGTCGCGGAACCTGTCGGCGACCCGGCCGGGCAGGTAGGCGTTGGTGAACCAGGTGGCGTGCTCCCGGCCCTGGGTGCCGAACTTGGCGCCGACCAGGAAGACGACGTTGGGCGCGTCCGGCAGGTCGCGCAGCGCCGCCTCGTCGGCGACGTCGGCGGCCACGACCGTCGCGCCGTCGGCAGCCAGCGCCTGGGCGAGGCCGGGCTCGGAGAAGCGGGAGACGGCGATGACCCGCCGGTCGCCCCGCGTCGCGTTCAGCGCCAGCCGCACCAGGCTGGGGCCGAGCTTGCCGCCGGCGCCCAGGATCATGATGTCGCCGTCGAGCCCGCCCAGATCCTCGACCAGCCCGGCGCTGGGCCGGGCCAGCCGCTCTTCCAGTTCCGCTGTCGTCCGCACCCGTTCTCCTCTGTTCCGCATTTACGGCCCAGACCGTAACCGGCGCGAAGTTCGGCTGTCAACGGTCTCCGCCGCCCTCAGCCGGTGGCCGCCTGCTCGCGGGCCGAGACCAGGACTTCCAGGATCGCCAGGGTGTGCGCCCACGGGACCGGGCTCGGGCCGCCGCCCACCATGCCGAGGAACGCCTCGATCGTCCCGGCGTACCCGAGCCCCTGGACCGGGTCGGGGCCGCCCTCAATCACCACCGACTCGCTGCCGTGCCGGCCGTGCAGCGTCACCGTGTACGCCTCGTCCTCGGACACGCCCAGGATCTCGACCGTCCCGACGGTCCCGTTCGCCCACTGGAGCGCCAGCACGGCGGTGTCCTCCGACCGCAGCGTCCGGTAGTGCCGCCTGGCCCCGGCCGCCCCGACCAGCCGCACGTCGGGGCCCAGCAAAGCGACCAGCAGCTCCACGCCGTGGATCCCCATGGTCACCATCGTGCCGCCGCCCTCGCCCGGGGTGTCCTGCCAGGCGTTGTAGCCGTCGGCCCACATGCCGACGTCGTGTCGGACGGTCGCCCGCACCGACAGCACGTCCCGCGGGTCGGCGTGGACCCCGGCGAAGGCGGGCGCGAAACGCAGCACCGAAGCCGACATCACTCGCTCGTGCGCCGGCAACCGGCGCAGGGCGTCGAGCTGCGCCCTGCTCGCGGCGGCGGGTTTGTTCACGAAACACGGCACGCCGGTCTCCAGGACGCGCCCGAGCGCTTCGGGCACCTCCGGGTTGGGCACCGTCAGCACGACCCCGTCCGGCTCTCCCGCCAGCAGCTCGTCGAGGCCGTCCGCCACCTTGGCGTCGGGATGCTCATCGGTGAAGCGCCGCAACCGCTCGGGGTCCGGCTCCCACACGACCAGCTCGGCGTGGCGGGCGAAGGTTCGGGCGTCGGTGTACGGATGGCTGGTGGCGAGCCCGGCGATCGCGATACGCACAGCTTTCCCTCCAAACGGGCGCAGCTCATGGCTTGATGGCCGCGACGTGGGCTGCCATCCGTATCAGTTCGTGGATGACATGTCGGTCTGTTCGGTCATTTTCCAGGCTGGTGTCAGCCAGTGACGCTCTCCGGGACGTCCATGTAGGGCTCCGGTCGCTGCCGGCAAGAGCTCCGGCCCCCTCTTCGAGGTTCATCGAGAGGAGCGGCTCCCGGGAACGCACGTGCGCGCGGGCACGTGCTTCGTCATGACCGATCCCCGCTGCCGCTCGACCCAGCCGCCCGCCGAGCCTCACGCTGACCGGGGCGTACGCAACTGGTACCAGGCCACGGCGGTGCCTCCGGCCAGCACCGCGCCGCTGACGACGAACATCGTCCTGACACCCAGCGCGGCCCCGACCGCACCGGAGAAGGCCAGGGACAGCACGGACACCGCGTTCGGCACGATCGACATCAGCCCGATGAACCGGCCCATCAAGGCGTTGTCCACCTCGGACTGGGTGAGGGCGCCGATGCCCGTCTGGACGGTCACGGTCAGCAGCCCGAAGACGAAGTAAACGGCCATCAGCCCGGCGACCGTCGTGGTCACCGCGATGGACGCGATCAGCGCCCCCAGCGCCACCATCCCGGCGAGGACCAGGCCGCGGGGCCTGACGCGACGGGCCACGAGGGCGAGCAGCGCTCCGCCGATGATCGTGCCCACGGTGTCGCCGGCCTGGATCGGGCCGAGCCAGCCGACGGTGATGTGCAGCGTGTCCACGACGTACGGGGTGAGCATCACAGCCATCGGCGTGAGCGCGAAGGCCAGCGCGCCGAACACCAGGAGCACCGCCCGCAGGGCAGGGGTCGCCCGGACCACGCGGAGCCCTTCCGCGACCGCCGCCCACGCCGGGCGGTGCCGCCCGGCGGGAACGGCCGGCACGTGCCGGATCGCCAGGACGAGGGCTGCCGACAACGCGAACGTGACGGCGTCGGCGGCGAACGACACCCAGTACGTGTGCATGACCGCGACGAGCACGCCGGCCAAGGCGGTGCCGGCGAGCTCGGCCGTCACGGTGGCGGTCTGGATGAGGGAGTTGGCGCGCACCTGCTCGTCCTCGGGGACGATGACCTGCATCAGCGCAGCGCGCGCCGGATCGAAGAAGGTGCCGACCACGGCCTGTAGGAACGCGATCGCGTACAGGAACGGCAGGCCGGCCGAGGTCGCGGCTCCCGCCGCCAGAGCGATGAGCAGGACCGCCCGGCAGACGTCGCCGACGACCATGATCCGGCGGCGGTCCCCGCGATCCACGTACACGCCGGACAGCAGGCCGATCGCGATACCCGGCAAGGCCAGGACGACGGCGAGCCCGCCGACCGCCGCCACCGAGTGCGTGCGTTCGGTGATCAGCAGGACGAGGGTCAGGGTGGTGAGCGCGTCGCCGAACGTGGAAACGGCGTGCGCGCCCCACAACAGCAGGAATCCAGGGTTCCTGATGATGACCTGGTGCGGCATCGAGGTCACCTCTGGGACGGCGACGCCAGTACACCGTGCAGGATGAGGTCGGCCAGGCCCTCGGTGGTGACACTGGCGGCCCCCGCCTGCCAGCCTCCCCCTCGGCCGAGTGCCATCACGATCGCGAGCACCATGCCGGCCGCGGTCTCCACGGGTGTGCGGAGCCCGGCGGCGTCGGGCTCCAGCACGGCGACGGCCGCGGCGTGCAGGCGCTCGTACGAGGCGGTCCGGCTCGCCGCGAACCGGGTCCGGTCCTCCTCGGACAACGACTCGCGCGGGCGGGCCTGGGTTGCCAGGCTGACGGCGTTGACGACGGCGGCGGTGCGTTCTCCCTGGGCGCGCAGCACCTCGATCAGGGCGATCAGGCGGGTGCGCAGCGGCTCGGACGGGTCGATGGCCGCCAACTCGCCGACCACGTGACGGGGGTCGGTGACCTCGGCGAGGCAGGCGGCCAGGACCTCGTTCTTGTCCGCGAACGCCCGGAAGATCGTCGGCTCGCTGATGCCCGCGGCGCGGGCGATCTGCAGAGTGGTGACGGAGGGGCCGATCTCGACGAGGAGGGGGATGGCGGCCTGGACCACCATCGCCCTGCGCTCCTCCACGCTTTGACGGGGTGCGCGCTGTCGCGGCTTCGATTCCTTTTCCATGAGGTCGAGTATATGTAGTGAGGACTCACTACGTAAGTAAGGGCCGTGCGTAGCCCGATTCGTAGGCCTGGACGACGAGCTGTTCGCGGTCTCGCGCACCCACTTTGGCCAGGGTCCGGCTGACGTGCGTCTTCGCGGTCGCCGGGCTGATCGACGGACATGCGGCGATCTCATCGTTGGACAGCCCGGAGACGACCAGCCGGAGGACCTCTATCTCTCGTCCGGTCAGGGTCCGAAGATCCATCGCCTGCGGTTGGTGAGGGGATCGCGCGGTGAACTCGGCGATCAGCCGATGAGTCACGGTCGGCGCGAGCAACGCTTCACCGCGGGTGACGGCCCGCAGGCCGCGCAGCAGCTCGACGGGCTCGGTGTCCTTGCGTACGAATCCGCTGGCGCCCGCATGCAACGCCTCAAAGACGTACTCGTCGAGGTCGTACGTTGTGAGGATCACCACGTGGACGTCCGGCAGCCCCGGTCCGGCGACGATGCTCCGGGTCGCGTCTTGATATACCTCGCAGCCGGACGACCGCGTCAGCCTCGGAGCGTGGGCGGCTGGAACTCCTGGCGGTAGTGACCGGCGAAGGCCGTGGAGAGGCGATCAGGTGTCGTAGGAGCCATCCCAGGGGTCGTAGAACCCGATCTGGTTGGGGTAGTACTCGACGTAGCCGTCGCCGTCTCCGGTTTTATCCGTCTCGTCTATGAGACCGAACACGCAGTCGTGGGCGTCCACGCGGAAGAGACGAACAGCGATGTCCCCGTACTCGACGTCCTGCAAGCGGGCCAGCATCCGTTCCAACGCCTGATCTGCCTCGGCGCCGCCCGCGAACGGACTGATCTCAGAGCTGAGGTGCCGGCCATCGTGGTCGAACAGATGAAGGATCGCGAACCATGGCCCCGGCGTCGGCTCGCCCTGCTCATCACGCCAGGGCCACTCCCCCACCTCTTCGTAGGCCGCGACCGGCCATCCCCTGCACACCCCTCCGAAGAACAGCCCTCCAGCATGGGTGCCGATGGTGTCGGTGTGGTAGTCGGGCTCGTAGGAAATGGGGATCAGCTCAGGCATCGGCATGGCAGCGACGGTAACCCCAGCCGCTGACATTTCCTGGCAGGAGCCGCACCCAACTCGCTACTTACTGACGGCGGCTGACGGAAACCGTCAACGGCGACGTCGCCAGGCGCGGTGCCCAGGGCGTCGATCGGCTTCAATCCGTCAGTTCGGGGTTCGAGTCCCAAGCGCTCTAGCGGAGGCGTCGCCAGGCGGCCACGGCGATCACGGGGATAGCCACCGCCCAGCAGTAGAAGGCTGCGATGATTCCCTCGTTCGCGTGCTGCCCGTTGCCCTGCACTTCGGGGACGAAGCTTGACGCGATCTCCGGAAGGAGCAGCAGCGCCACCCCTGCCAGGGCGAGCATCGAGTTGGTGGCGACGGACAGCCTTGCCGGGTACGGTTCCCGGATAAGGCGATGGACTTCGGAGTGCGCCGCGCCCACCTTGTCAGCCCTGTGGTGGCACCGAGTCCGGCGAGCAGACCGAGAAAGGCACCTTTTCCGGCTCCGTAAGCGATTGGGACCCAGGCGTTCCAGGGGTAGTTGCCGACCGTAGCGGCTGTCCACGCACCAACCGCACCCCAGACGAGGATGCCGTCGGCGATCCCTGCTGCCAGAAGGTCCCTCACACACCTGCCTGTTGTTACAAAGGCAATATGCCCTCCCCCACCGGGTGGCACCGGCGCGCCTCGCAACGCCCTGCAGTCGGATCCAACTCGACTCCAGGCGGTTGTCCTCGGGCAGGCCGGGACGAGACAACCTGTCTCGTCCCGGCCGACCCATGGGTCATGCCGGCAGCGGCTGCCAGCCGTCGCGGTAGCGGACACCGCCGCGCCGGAGCCGGACCTCGTCGTGCCAGGTTCCGGGGACCGGTTCTGTGCGGACCAGTTCGGGTCGATCCACCACGATGCACACATCCTCGCTGGGCCACCACCAGCCGCCGGAGCGGACCAGTGCGGCCCAGTGGCCGAGGTGCTCGAGGTCGTCCGGCCCGTAGGAGGCCAGTCCGAGCCGGTGCAGGGCGTCGTAGTAAGCGACCCACGCCGCGTCCTGCTGCCCGTACCAGCACGCAGGAACGGGCCCGCCGCCGGCCAGCGTGTCACGAATCGGCATGCGGTATCCGTGCGCGAGGCTCCGGTGCAGTGCGGTGCGGATGCCTTGGTGCAGCACCACCCCCAGGGGAACGCCGGCGTCGAGTGCCTTCAGCGGCGGCAGTTCGGGCCAAGGCTCGCTCCGTTTACCCCTCCGCGCAGGGGACAGCTCAGGGTCGGCGTGCGAGACACCGGCGCTGAGCGCGCCGCGCAACTGGGACTCGAGCATGGCCAGGTCGCTGGCCAGCGGCGGTTTACCCTGTGGATGAGGATCCCGGATCCACCCGTAGAGCTGTTCGAGCGTGGGCAGACCGGCGAGAAGCGGGATCGCCTTGTCCGGTGAGTCGACCCATTCGAACCGGGGCTTCGGGCGAGAGATCCTCGCGTAGATCACGGTCAGGCTGTGTTCGACGGTCCGCCGGTCGGCCGGCTGCGTGGACAGACCGTGGTCCAGCCACTCCTGCCGGATCTTGACGGCTTCCTGCCACCGGTCGTGAGCGCTCTTGCTCCGGACGTCGGCCACAGGTTCAGCGGCGACATAGCGCCGCGTGGGCGCGGTCACCGCGCGTGGGCGTCGCCGCCCTTTCGGTTGGAGATCATGCCTTGATGATGACCTGAACTCCGCGGTGCGCGCAACCACTCGACCGATTCCCGCCCCCGACCGCCGTTTGCGCCGCAGCGGACGGGCCGGTTGCGGTGAGGCGGGAAATGGGCTGGGAGCGGCACCGAAATCCGGCCGCCCGGTCAACGGCAATCGATCGTATTCCCGGGATCGATCGCGCGGCTCCGACCAGCCGACCGGACACCGCCCGCATCGTAAAGTCGAAACATGACCGCGACGAACTGCGAGCGGAACTGCTGAAACGCATGAAGGTCGATCAGGATATCCGTGAACAAAGCGAGGATCCTCCGAACCAGGAGCGCATGGCCCGCTGGAGGAACATCGATCGGGACAACACGGCATGGCTGCGGTCAGTGGTCCGCGCTCGCGGCTGGCCGCTCTTGTCGCAGGTCGGAGAGGACGGAGCGCTCGCGGCATGGCTGCTCTCCCAGCACGCCGACGCCTCGCCCGAGATTCAACGCGAATTCCACGCTGCGCTTTCCGATGCCGTTTCCCGGAAGGAGGCGAAGCCCGCCCACCTCGCCTACCTCGGGGATCGAGTGCGCGTGAATTCCGGCCGTCCCCAAATCTATGGGACTCAATTCGTCAATGACGGAAACGGCTTCAGACCACATCCGATAGAGGAGTTAGATCAACTGGACGACCGACGCGCCGCAGTGGGCCTGGAGCCGTTCGAAGAGTATGAAGCCCAGATGCGGAGCCTGTACGAGGGCGATATCTGACGCTGGTCCTCGTCACGCCTTTCTGTTCCGCGCCGGCGTGATGAATAGCCGACCGCCCGCCTACACGGCGTCGGGGCGCCAGCCGGTGGCGTCCTGCTCGGTGATCTCACGGAGGACCCGAGCGGGGTTGCCGGCGGCGATGACGCGTGCGGGGACGTCTCGGGTCACGACGGCCCCGGAGCCGACGATCGCGCCGTCGCCGATGGTCACGCCGGGGTTGATGGTGACCCCGCCCCCGATCCACACGCCGTCCCCGATCGTCACGGGCCTGGCGTAGCAGCCCCCGGCGACGCGCTCGTCAGGATCGATGGCGTGGTTGGAGGTGTAGATGCTCACGCGCGGCCCGAGCAGGACGTTGTCGCCGATCGTGATTCGCGCGCCGTCGAGCATGACGGCGTCGAAGTTGGCGTAGAAGTCGGCGCCGACGCTGATGTTGTAGCCGAACTCGCACCGGAAGGTGGGCTCGAAGTGCGCGCCGGGGCCGACGTGGTCGAGCAGGTCGCGCAGGAGGGCCTCACGCTGGGCCTGGGGAGCGCCGAAACTGTCGTTGTAGGCGTTCGTGAGCAGCACGGCGCGCTGACGGGCGGCGACCAGTTCGCCGGTCAGGTCGTTGTACATCTGCCCGGTGAGGATGTGGGCGCGCTGTGCCTCGAGGCTCACGGTTGTCTCCTGCGGCGTTCGGTCTTCGCCGGCTGCGCGACCGGTCTCCAGCCTGGGCGCAGACGCCGAATTGAGTACTCGTCGAGGACCAAGTGTCGCGGAACCGGCAAACGACGCTGATGGCACCTCTCCCGCAGAGGGCATGATCTGCAGCGTTCGCGCGAGCGCCGGCGTAGGAACCCGGGCACAGCGCCGACGGCGGGCTGTCGCCTGCCACAGGCGGGCGTCAGGTGAGGGCGCCGGCGCGGGCCGCCGCCAAAGCCGCCGTGGCGGCCCGATCCGCCGCGGCCTCGTCGAGAGGTTCCCCGGTGTTGAGCAGGGCGTAGTAGAGGGGTGCGGAGACGGCGGCGATCACCCGGCGCGGGTCGGTGGTGGGGGGCAGGTCGCCTCGTTCGATCGCGTCGGTGACGCAGCCGGCCCATTCGTCGATGCGTACGGCGTAGAAGCGGCGCAACGCCTGTGCCGCCTGGTCGTTGCACAGTGACGCGGCGATCAGCGCCTTGAACAGCCGTCCCTGGCGGGGATCGGTGAGGGTTTTGAGGACCAGGCGGGCGTTGTCGCGCAGATCCTGGCCGATGTCGCCGTTGCGCGACCGGGGCAGAGACCGTTCGGCCATGTCGTGGAGGAGGTCGGCGGCGAGCGCGCCCGGCGTGCCCCAGCGGCGGTAGAGCGTGGTCTTCCCGACTCCCGCCACACGTGCGATCTCGCCGAGGTCGAGCCCGTCGAAGCCCTTTTCGGCCAGCGTGTCTGCGGCGGCTTCGAGGACGGCCTCGCGGACGCGGGCGGTGCGTCCACCTGGGCGGACGGCACCGGGCGGTGGAGTGGCTGCCATGGACGGCTCCTTCCCGCAAGGCCACTATCGGGACCACGGTTCCCTTAAGGCGGCATGTGGTGTTACTGTCCTGTTCAGTCTAACGGGACGACAGACCCGTTAAGTCGATCCACTGCCCCATGCCCGAAGGGATGGTCCCTGTCATGTCCACCACGAAACCCCTGTCGGCGGCCGCGACCGCCCCACCGCGGCGCCTGACCGGCCGCCTGAAGGTCGTCCTCGCGGTGCTGCTGGTCGCCCAGTTCATGCTGGCCGTCGACTTCTCGATCCTGAACGTGGCGCTGCCCGCGATCGGCGACGACCTCGGGTTCCCCCTGGCCGATCTGCAGTGGGTCGCCACCGCCTTCGCGCTGTGCGCGGCCGGCTTCACTCTCTTCTTCGGCCGCATCGGCGACCTGATCGGCCGCAAGCGGATCTTCCTCGCCAGCCTCGCGCTCCTGGGCGCGGCCTCGCTCGCAGGCGGGCTCGCCCCGAGCCCCGCGATCCTCATCATCGCCCGCATCGCCCAGGGGCTCGCCACCGCCGCCGCCACCCCGGCCGGGCTCGCCCTGCTCACCACGTCCTTCCCCGAAGGCCCCCTGCGTCAGAAGGCCCTGGGCCTCAACGGCGCGCTCATGTCCGCCGGGTTCACCGCCGGAGCGGTCCTCGGCGGCGTGCTCACCGACCTGCTGTCCTGGCGCTGGGCCTTCCTCGTCAACGTCCCCGTCGCCCTGGCCGTGCTCCTCGTCGCCCCCGCCGTCATCGCCGAGTCGCGCCCCGCCGCCCGTCCCAAGGTCGATCTGCCCGGTGCGCTGTCGGTCACCCTCGGGCTGCTCGGCATCGTCTACGGCCTGACGCGCGCCGGCGAACACGGCTGGACCGAGCCCCTCGCCCTCACGGGCCTGCTGACAGGGGCGATCCTGCTGGTCGTCTTCTATCTCGTCGAGCGCAGGGCCGTCCAGCCCCTGATCCCGGTGCGCGTACTGCGCAAGCGCACCGTCGCCTGGGGCAACGTGCTCGGGCTGCTCGCCTTCGTCACCGAGACGTCCCTGGTGTACCTGCTCACCCTGTACATGCAGAAGACCCTCGGCTTCTCGGCCCTCGCCGCCGGGCTCTCCTTCGGTGTCCTGGGAGCCGGGACCGTGACCGGCGGCATGCTCGCTCCGAAGGCGATCGCCCGCACCTCCACAACGGCCGTCCTGATCGGCGGCGGGCTGCTCCAGGCCGTCTTCACCGCCGTCCTGATCTTCCTGGGCGACACGCCGGCCTCGATGGGGCTGCTGCTGCCCGCCACCTTCCTGGGCGGCGCGGGCAACATGCTCGTCATCGTCGGCTTCATGGTCACCGCCACCACCGGCCTCCCCGACCACGAGCAGGGCCTGGCCACCGGCCTGGCCTCGATGTCCCAGCAGGTCGGCATCACCATGGGGACCCCGATCATGTCCGCGATCGCCACCGCCGCGGCCGGGGGCGTGGCGTCCGCCGGGGCGATCCTGCACGGTGTCACCGCCGCCATCGCCGTCAACGCCGTCCTCGTCCTGCTCGGCGTCCTCCTCGCCGCGCTCTTCCTGCGCGCACGACGCGACCGCGCGCACGCCTGACCGGCCCCTCCCCCTCGCACGGAGCACATCATGGATCTTCGGCTCACCGCGACCGCCGGCGCGCCCACGCGTACGGCCTCCGGCAGCACTCCTCACCGGGAGGCGAGCCACCGCCAGCGGGGCAGTTCGAGCACCACGGTGATCGCGGCCAGCACGGTCACCGGCACGGCGGCGAACGCGGGCCAGGCGACCCACGCCGCCACCACCGCCGCCGCGAGCTGCACAAGGACCAGCGCGATGGTCACCGGCCCGGGCACCGCGACGATCACGTTCCGCTTGTCCCCCGGCGTGGACAACAGCGTCGGCAGCCCGATCAGCACGACGACCGACAGCACCGCCAGCGGCACGGACCGCGAGGCGAGGGCCCACGGGGTCGCGATCCAGGCGACCAGCTCGGTGGCGAACCGGAACACGGACGCGAGGCGATCGTCAGGCCGCGAAGAGGGGGACATGCGCGCAATGTACCGTTCCTCACGCATGCGGCCGCGAGCGCCGCGTCACGCGCGCGTGATGCCGGCCCCCGCACCGAGCCGGGCGTCAGCCGATACGGGGGAGGGCGAACCGCTCGGCGAACGCGGACATCTCGTCCCGCTGCCGCTCCGGCTCCGTGGACGACGGGCTGACCACGATGCGGGTCACGCCCTGCGCGGCGTACGCCTCGACGCGTTCGGAGGACATGTCGATCGACCCCCAGCGCGTGTACTCCAGCGCATCGGGATCACGCCCGGCCTCGGCGGCCGTGGTGCGGGCCAGTTCCCACTGGACGGCGCGTTCCTCCGGGGTGAGCGCGCCACCCGGGAAGTAGCCGTCGCCGCGCCGTCCGGCGCGGCGCGCGGCGGCCCGGCTCGACCCGCCCACGTGGATCGGCAGGTGGGTGACGCCGTAGGGCTTGGGATAGCTGCACACGCCGTCGAAGCCGAAGAACTCGCCGGTGAAGCCGACGCCCTTCTCGTCCCCCTCCCACAGCAGCCGCAGCACGTCGATGGCCTCGTCGGCACGGCGTCCGCGGGTGCCGAAGTCGACCCCCGCCGCTTCGGCCTCGCCGGGCAGGGTGCCGAGCCCCACGGTCAGCAGCCGCATCCGCCCTCTCGACAGCACGTCGATGGTCGCGAGGCGCTTGGCCAGGACCACCGGATGGTGGTACGGCAGCAGCAGCACGGCCGTGCCGAGCAGGAGGCGTCGCGTGGCCGCGGCGACGAAGCCCAGGCAGTCGAGCGGATCGGGGTAGGGCAGCGCCGGCGGGATCTCGAAGGGACCGATCGCGGCGCCGGGATACAGCACGATGTGCTCCGGCAGGTACAGCCCCTCGAAGCCGCAATCCTCGGCATGACGGGCATAGGCCACGAGCCTGTCGGGGTCGAGCCCGTCGGCGGTGGAGTAGGCGATCGCGAATTTCATCGGGGCTCCTCGGGCCGGTGTTCGCGATCACGCTAGAACCTTGTCGTAGACGTCAAGGCAAGGGCGGAGCGGCGTCATCGGCCTCTCATCTGCGAGCCAGCGCCAGATAGCGCTCCTCGGTGTCGTCGTAGCCGAGCAGGGTCCAGCCGGCGGCGTCCAGCAGGGGACGCAGGTTGTGCTCGGCCCGTAGGTCGCCGGGGGTCAGGGTGCGGCCGCGCCGTGCCGCGAGCACCGCACGGCCCACGGGGTGGAACAGCGCCAGTCTCCCGCCGGGGCGCGTCACCCGGGCCAGCTCGGACAGCACGGCCACCGGCTGGAGAACGTGGGAGATCAGCCCGGAGGCCAGCACGCCGTCGGCCACGCCGTCGCGGAGCGGAAGCCGCCCGACGTCGGCGATCACCAGCCGGCCGAACTCCCCCCGTCCCCGCTCCCGGGCCGACCGGATCATCTCCGGGGTGACGTCCACGCCCACCACGTGCCCGGCGGCGCCGACCGCGTCCCGCAGCAGGGGGAACGCGCGGCCGGTTCCACATCCGGCGTCGAGGACAAGCCCCCCGGCCGGCAGGGCCATCTCGGCGATCGCGGCGGCGAAGGCCGGGCCGTCGTCGGGATACTTCTCCTCCCAGGTGGCCGCCCTCGCGGCGAAGAACTCCCTGGTCTCCTCAAGGGATCGATCGTTCATGGTGTTCGTCTCCTCAGCGGAAGGAGGTGGCTGAACGATTCGACCACGGTGCGGGCCTCGTCACGAAGCCGAGCGGCCGTGCGCCGCCTGCCGGGCGTACGGCTGCCGCGGGACGAGGTCAGGACGGCGGGGCGGCGGCGATCCTGCCGGTGACTTCGAGGGTGACGCCCAGGCCCCTCTGAGTGCGGCCGTCGGGGATCATAGGGCGTGGCAGGTCCCGGGACAGGAAGGCGGGCTTGATGGACTTCCGCGACGACGTGGATCTCGACGCGTCACAGGTGGAGGAGGGCGGCGGCGGGTTCCCGGGCGGCGGGCTCGCGATCGGCGGGGGCGTCGTCGGTGTCGTCGCCCTGGTCGTCGCCCTGGTCCTGGGCGTCAACCCGGCCGATCTTCTCAGCGGTGGAAGCTCCTCGTCCGGCGGGTCCACGGGCGCGCGTCCGGCCTCGGACCTGACCTCCCGATGCAAGAAGGGCAGCGACGCGGACCAGTCGGAGAAGTGCCGCGTCGTAGGTGTGGTCAACAGCGTCCAGAAATACTGGCGGGACGCCTTCGCCGAGCGGGGCAAGCAGCCGTACCGCAACGCGCGGACCGTCCTGTTCACCAACGGCGTGAGCACCGGCTGCGGCCAGGCGAGCTCGGCCGTCGGCCCCTTCTACTGCCCGGCCGACAGCCGGGTCTACCTCGACCTCGGCTTCTTCAAGGAGCTGGAGAGCAAATTCGGCGCCAAGGGCGGGCCCTTCGCCCAGGCGTACGTGATCGGTCACGAGTACGGCCACCACGTGCAGAACCTCCTCGGCACCACCCGGAGGGTCGGCGGCGACAGCCAGGGGGCGGACAGCGCCTCCGTACGGCTTGAGCTTCAGGCGGACTGCTACGCGGGGGTGTGGGCGAAGAACGCGGTCGACACGGGGTTCTACGAGAGCCCGTTCACGGCGGCGGACATCCAGGAGGCCCTGGACGCCGCGGCGGCGGTGGGCGACGACAGGATCCAGGAGCGCGCCCAGGGCAGGGTGGACCCCGAAGGGTGGACGCACGGGAGCTCCCGGCAGCGGGTGAAGTGGTTCACCACGGGATACAAGACGGGCTCTCCCGCCCGGTGCGACACGTTCTCCGGCACTGTCTGACGTTTTCCCTGCGGGCTGGACGCTTACTGAGGTTTTCCCGCCGCGAGCTACTGGCGTTCCCCTTGTGACGTGCATTGTGGGGAGACAGTCATCGCGGCGGCGGGGGGCATCCGATGACGCAGGGGCTGCACCAGTTCATAGCGATGGCGGGCCCGTGGGCCTATCTGGTGGTCGGGCTGATGGCCTGCGCGGAGACGGCGGCGCTCATCGGGCTCGTGGTGCCGGGTGAGCTCACCCTGCTGATGGCCGGTTTCCTCGCCTTCACGGGGCAGGTGAGCCTGCCTCTCATGATGGTCGCGGCCGGCGTGGGCGCGGTCGCCGGGGATTCGATCAGCTACCGGATCGGCAGGCGGCTGGGGCCTCGCGTGCGCGACAGCCGGCTGGGCCGCCGGGTGAGCGCGGAGCGCTGGGACCGCACGGAGGGCTACCTGCGGCGGCGCGGCGGATTGGCCGTCCTCTTCGGCCGCTGGGTCGGTCTGCTGCGCGCCCTGGTCCCCATGCTGGCCGGCATGGGACGCCTGCCGTACCGGAGATTCCTGGCCTATGAGGTGCCCGGCGGGCTGGCCTGGGGCGCGGGCACCGTGGGGCTCGGGTACGCCGCGGGCGGTTCGTACGAGCTGGTGGAGCAGGTCTCCGGGCGGGTCGGTCTCCTGGTCGCGGCCGGCCTGGTCGCGCTGGCCGCCGCCGGCCTGGGCGTCCACCGGCTGACCCGGCCGCGAACGCCGATCGCCGAATGCGTCAGGGCCGTGCCCTCCGGCCGTCCGGTGGAGAGGTAGACCGGCGCGCCGCACGCCGGCGGCTCACGGCCGCGCCCGTGCCGTCAGCGACCAGATGCTCCAGGCGAACCAGCCCACCGGGATCTCGATCAGGTGGGCGAAGAACCAGAACAGCAGCACCGCCGCCGTGGCCGCCCCGGGTGCGATGCCGAAGCCGATCAGCGCCAGCGCGGTCGCCGACTCGCTGATCCCCGATCCGCCGGGCGTGATGACGGCGGTGGTCAGCACCCGGTTGATCGCGAAGGCCGCGACCGCCTCGGGGACGGCGACCTCGGCGCCGGTCACGTGCAGGCATCCGATGAACAGAACGCACTGCAGCGCCATGTAGGCGACCATGCCGAGCGTGAGCCGGGGCCACCGCGTACGAGTGATCTCGATGGTGGAGTGACGCAGGTCGAGCAGGAAGTCGCGCAGGCACGGCTTTCGCCTGAGCGGCAGGAATCGGACCAGCCGATCCAGGCCCCGTCCCAGCAGGTCTGCCACCGCCTCCCGATGGAGGGCGGCCGTCATGGCGACCACGACGCCGATGAGCAACGCGCCGCCGACCCCGGCGGCCGCCGCGAGCCGGCGATCCGGCATGTATCCCGCGCCGAGCAGGCAGACGAGTCCCACGGCGGGGAGCAGGAAGCGGGACAGCAGGTTCCACACGCCCGTCACGACCGTCGAGGCGACCACCGGCCGCCGCCCGAAACCCCACCTGGTCATCATGGTGAAGGTCATGGCCACGCCCACGGCCCCGCCGAACGGCAACACGTTGCTGGCGCCGCTGCCGACGCAGTTGACCAGCAACGCCCGGCGCCTGCTCAACCCGGGCAGGGAGTCGCTCAGCACGTTCGAGTACACCCACAGCCCGGCCAGCCACACCCCTGTGAGCATCGCCATCGCACCCCAGCCGACCCGCACCAGGCGCTCGTCGAGCTGTCCCCAGGTGACCCCGGTGATGTGCGGAAGGAACGAGATGAGCACGGCCGCCAGCGCCAGGGAGATCAGCGACATGACGATCCTGCTCCGGGGCGCGCGGCCCGTCGCCACCTCTGCCCCCGCCGCAATGGTCTCCACGCCGATCCGCCACCTCCACACTGTCCGCTTCATCCGTTTTCGCAAGCCAAATGGACAACAATCCTAAATATGCAGATTTGAGCAAAATCGGCGGCAAGCTTGTGGAAATCCCCTTGCCGCGACCGCGCGTTGATCACCGGATCGTCACCGGCGGCCGGAACCCAGCCGCGGCACTTGATCGTTCAGGTGAGCGGCTGACACACCTCATCGACCGTCGACAGGGAGAGAACACGTGGTCTTCAAGCGGATGCTGGGCGCTCTCGGGGTGGGCGCCCCCTCGGTGGACACCGTACTGACCACCCCACGAGTCCGGCCGGGCGGCGTGCTCACGGGCGAGGTGAGACTGTCCGGCGGCGACTTCGACGCCGAGATCGAGGACATCACTCTCGGTTTGGTCGCCGGGGTGGAGATCGAGCACGGCGACGGCGAGAGCACGGGGCTCGGCGAGTTCTCCCGCGCCCGGGTGTCCGGTCCGTTCACCCTGCGCCAGGGCGAGAACCGGAGCATCCCCTTCCAGATCCCGGTGCCGTGGGAGACCCCGATCAGTGAGATCGACGGGCAGCGCCTGACCGGCATGGCGCTCGGCGTACGCACCGAGGTGGCCATCGCGAAGGCCGTCGACAAGGGCGACCTCGACCCGATCGCCGTCGAGCCACTCCCCTCGCAGTTCCGCGTCCTGGAGGCGTTCCTCCAGCTCGGTTTCGCCTTCAAGTCGGCCGATCTGGAGGCCGGCCACCTGTACGGCGTACGCCAGGAGCTGCCGTTCTACCAGGAGATCGAGTTCTACCCGCCCCCCCGGCACGCCGGTGTGGTGGGGGAGGTCGAGCTCACCTTCGTGGCCGACCCCGCGGGCCTGGAGGTGATCCTGGAGGCCGACAAGCGGGCCGGCCGTTACTCCGGCGACGCCGTCGGCCGCTTCCGGGTCGGTCACGAGGACGCGGCGCGCATGGACTGGCCCGGGGAGCTCGACCGCTGGCTGACCGGGCTCGCCCAGTACGGCGCCCACCACGATGCCCACCACGGCGCCCGCCACGGCGCACCGTACGGTGACCACCACGGCGGCTACGAGCACGGTCATGGGCCCGGTTATGGGCCCGGCTATGGGCATGGCGGCCATTACGAGGAGCACCCCCACGGTCACCACGAGCACCGCGGCGGCCCCGGCTGGGGCGCGGTGGCCGCGGCCGGCGCCGCCGGGGTCGTCGGCGGCCTGGTGGCCGGCGAGATCGTCGAGGAGATCTTCGAGGACGACGAGGACGAGGGCGGGGACGGCGACTGGTAACCCCGCCCGCGACCTCTGCCCGCCCGGGACACGTCTCAGGTGAGAGGTCAGGATCGGGCGCCGGCTGTGGTCTCCGGGACGAAGGTGAGCCGGAGACCGGGCCGGCGCTCGACGGGCCGGTGCGGCCGGCGCCGCCCGCGACATTGCCATCGCTTGAAGTGTCGCCGTCCACAAGCGCGATCAGCCGGGTTGTAGCGTGACAGCGGTCACAGTCAGTGACATCACGCAAACAGGAGGTTACGCATGATCCGTCGACTACTCCTGGCCGGCGCGGCCTGCGCCGCCGGGATCGTCGTCATGGCACCGATCGCCGCCTCGGCGGAGACGGCGGCCCCGCGGCAGCCGGCCACGACCGCACAGGCCGGCCTTCCGGGTCACGCCGACGGGTGGGGACACGGCGGGTGGGGTCGCCCCTCGGGCCGCCCCTGGCACAGTGGCTACTGGGGCCGTCCGCTCGGCTACTGGAGCCGCCCGCTGGGCTACTGGAGCACCCCGGTGGTGCTCGTGGACGGCCTCTACGGCGACGACTGCGGGGCCGACTACTACCTCACCCCCTGCGACTGAGGCACGGCTATCGGGGACCTCATGAGAGATCCCGCCTGAGGATCGCACGCACGACCCTCGATCGAGCATGCGCTTGACGGGGGATTTAAAAACCCCGGGTTGTCAGCAGATTTTGCTGACAATCCGGGGCCAAAGCCGGTCGCGATTTCCAGATCTTCGGATACCGTTCGTAGCCATTCCGTCTCTCTTCGTGCATGGCACGACTTCCTCGATCCGGAGCGCGCGATGAACGGCCACGACAGACCTCGCTCTCCCCGGCGCCCCGGGCGAGCGCCTTACGGCTCCGGCCGCACGGCCCGGCCCAAGCCGCCACCGTACGTGCCGCCCCCTGGGCGGCGCGACGGCACCGGCGGCGGACATCTCGACCGGCATGAGCCGGAACCGGAGCCCTCCCCGATACCGAAGGCCGGGCGCCATCGCTCCCTGTCACGACCCAAGCTGATCCGTTCGGTGATCGTGACCGGGGCCGCGATCCTGACCGCCGTGAGCGTCTGGGCGAGCACCGACACCGCACGTCCGGTGCCGGGCGCGCCCCGGCCCGCCGGCACCGTGGCCACGACGGCCCCCGATACGGCCCGACTCGGCACCGCTCCGTCGAGGCCCGCGCAATCGCCGCCCGACCACCGCGTCCGCTCACGACACGGCGGGAAGTCCCTGCGGGGACGGGCCCGGCGGCACCACGGTCCCACTCATGGCCCGACTCATGGGCCCACTCATCCGTCGAGGCACACGCCGCCTCCCACCGCGCGCCCTCGCCCGCATGAATCCTGACTTCTCCCGCCTCCTCCCGCCCCAGCATCGGCCGACCCCCAGGGCCGCGCCGTCTCCCTGCCGCCGCCTTCGGCCTCCCCGCGCGGGGCGATGAGACGACGGCGGCCGTCCCATCGGCTCCGGCACGTCTGCCTGGCACGTTCCAGGTCTCTGCCGTGGCTCACGTCGCCCGCCGGACGAAGGCGCGGGTGACCGCGGTGCCGGCGTCGCTCAGGAAGGCGGCCAGTTCCTCGGTGATGAGGGTCTTCTCGACGGCGACCGTGATCTCCTCTGTCGCGAACTCGGCCACGGCGAGCTCATGGCCGAGATCCCCGCTTCTTCTGACGCGGACGCGGAGCGCCGGCATCGGGCGCGCGTCCTCGACGGGCTGAAGCAGCTCCAGCGTCGCCGTGCCGATCTCGTCCATGGGGATCGCCAGCTCGGGGGCGAACTGCCTCTCGTCGACATAGGCGATGATCCGGTTGGCTTGGAGTGCGTGATGGATTACCGCAGGGCAGCTATACAGCAACTGGGCGCGACGGAATTCCACTGATGGTTGCGACGGTGATGACACGAATCATCCACCAAATCCTTTCTGTGCAATCACGTCCCCGATCGTTTCGCCGCTCGATGCCAGGAAAGTTTGACGCATCAGCACCGGCGAAGGCGACCGTGCATCCGGAAAATCACCTTTCCTCCCTTTCCGGCTCGGCCGCGCTATTGATCACCTGCATGAGTTCATCGGCGAGGCGTGCGCACTGTTCAGTTGTATAACCCGTGGGCACGCGGAAGATCAGGCGTTCTCCGGGGCCGGTCCGAACGTCGGCGATATCCCACCCGATCCACTGGCTGATGGCCAGCGCCTTGACGCTGTCCGGATCCATCTCCAGCCCGGCCGCGAGAGCCTCCAGGCGCCACAGGTCAGGCATCCGCGACACCCGGCCGCTCAGTACGTCGGTTATCCACTGGGCGGTGAGGCTTTGACCCGAGCTCCCGCTCACGGACCTCAGTGCGAGCGTCCGGATGCTCATCCCCTTGTCCGCCACATAGTCGCGGATGCAGTCGCTCAGGGGGGTGGGGGGCTGGTCGGGTGTCACGCGCTGCGACGGCATTCGGTTGTCAGCTCCTCGACTCTTTCTGGCCGCGATCACCACCATCATGCCCGCTAGATCCTGACGACAGGGAGCAAACCCCGACGAAGCCGGGGACCAGTTGTGTCAACAAGATGCGTCATAAAATGCGGTGCCGCACAAGATTTATTCGCGGAAACCTTCTGTTTTCACGTGCGGCCGTGCGCTCGGTCGGATTAGAGTGCGACCTGCAGTCGGGACGTCAGCAGAATCTGATGATGAAGTTTCCATCGGAGAGGTTCGCTATGGCGGGAAAGCCGCAGATGCACCTTCGGAGCGTGGCGCTCTTGCGCGCCTTGATGGTCGGCCACAGTCACAGCGTGGCCGATTTCGCTCGCCGGGCAGCCCTTACCAGGCAGTGCATCGACGGTCTGCTCAAACGAGGCACATGCCGCCGCACCACGGCGGACGCCATCGCGGCAGCAGCGGGGGTGCGGACTCTCGACCTGTTCCGGCCCTCCGTGTCGTCAAAATCTGCTGACACTTGCGAGGACTCGTGATCGCGTTACGCGATTCCGGTCCGGGGTCCCCCTGATCCTCGGCCGAGGATCTCGCGGGGAGTCCGGCTCGAACCGCCTCGACTGCGGTCCTGCGCATTTCGCTTCGCCGTCGACACACCGCCGGCTTCCGGGATGTGCGTTCGATCCGACAGCAGCACACCTCACGAAAGGAATCGTCTCTTGACGATGAAGAAAGCCCTCCTCACGGGGGCACTCGCCACCGCTGCCCTGATCACCCCCGTGGTGCTGGCCGCCGAAGCCGCGAGCGCGGCGAGCACGGCGTCGCAGGCCACGAGCAGCGTCTCCCGCCCGGTCGACGCCTCCAGGCGTGGTCCGGATCCGCGCGCGGACATCCGCGTCCACCAGTTCGTCCTGAAGGGCAAGACGTACATCCTCCCCAGCTGTCAGTACGTCGTCAACGGCGGCGTCTACGTCTCGCCGTCCTGCGGGGCGGGCCTGACCCGGCCGGTGTACCTCCTGGCCGGCCGCACCTACACCCTGCCGGGCGAATGGTGCGACCAGGCCGTCAGCGGTCTGCCCGGCCGCTGGTACGGCCTGCCCGGCTACCAGCTCGGCACCGGAATCCACGAGTACGTGGTGAGCGGGCGCACCTACGTCCTCCCCAGCTGTCAGTACGTCGTCAACGGCGGGATCTACATCTCGCCGTCCTGCGGGGCGGGGCTGACCACGCCGGTCTACATCGTCGGCGGCCGCCGGTACCCCCTGCCGGGCAGCTGGGGCTGTGACTCGTCCCTCGGCCTGCCCGGTCGCTGGTACGGCCTGCCCGGCCGCGGGTACTGGAACCCGGGCCACAACTGGGGCGGCGACCACTGGGGCGGCCACTGGGGCAATGGCGGCTGGGGCGGCCACGGCGGCCCCGGTGGAGCGGGCGGCGGCTGGGGCGGCCACGGCGGTCCTGGCGGCCCGGGTCAGGGCGGTCCCGGTCACGGCGGTCCTGGCGGCGGCCCCTGGGGCGGCCCCGGCCACGGCGGCCCCGGTGGCCCTGGCCAGGGCGGTCCCGGCGGTCCCGGTCACGGCGGTCCTGGCGGCCCGGGTCAGGGCGGTCCCGGCCACGGCGGCCCCGGGGGTTCCGGCGGCTGGGGCCACCGCTAACCGGTCACCTCATGTCGGCCGGCGCAGTGAACGGGAACGCCGCTGCGCCGGCGACGACAGCACCGAAATGCTCTCGGCGAGTGCGCGCCACCGCCGAGAAGGGCGAGGGACGTGGGGGTAACTAGTGGACGTCCCTCGTCCGGTCCGCGGCGGAGTTGCCTTCCGGGACACCGGATGATCGTCTCCATTCGCGCCCCGCTACCTGGAGCAGGAGCGCGGATGGAGACACGCCGCGAGAGAGCGGCTGCGACCGGCATCGTCGCAGCCGCTCTCCTTGTCTCGTCTCACCCGTGGACCGTACCCGCGTCCCGATCCCGTCACCCCGCGGCCGGGCCTCGCCCGGGGACCGCTCCCGGTACGGCCTCCGACGAAGGGAACCCCCTCCGATGACTCTGGACTGGTGCGTCGAGGTGGCGCTGCTGGGGCTGCTCACGGTCTCGACCTGGCCCCCACACAGAACCGGCCCGATCCGGCGGCAGCCGCGCCTGCTCAGCGACGTCGCCGAAGCCGAGTTCGACCAGCACACGCGCCTGTACGTGCTGACGCACGTCCGCGCGGAAGGAGCCACCACCACACCGCTCGTCGCCGACTGGGACCAGATCACGGCGTACGCCGCACGGTGCTCCGACGAGATCGACACGCTCTATGTATGCGTGGTGCACGGCGTGCAGAAGTGGTACTGGCAGTGGGGCCTCATGACCGACGCCCCCGCCGATGCGACCGGAGGCCGGCGGGACCGGCGCCCGCGGCACGTGAAGCCGTACGGGTGCCGGCGGCGGCTCGACGCGGCGCTGGAGGAACTGACCAAGCGGCGCACGCCTCCGGTCTGCCGATTTCGCCGGCGTCCCGGAACCATCGGGTGACGAACGCCCGCCCCTGCCGGTGGTGGACATCGGCATGGAATGATCGGGCCGCGCTTCCGACCGCCGTCGTTCAGGTGCCCCAGTGGCAGGGGTCGAGCGTCGGCGACGCCCGGCTCCTCTCCCTCGGCGCCGAACGGCTGACCTCCCTGGTGACGTCCGCCGAACCGTCCATGAGAACCGTACGGGTGCCCGTTCCGGACACGGCGGGCGCCGAAGGGGACGGCGTCCGGGCCCTGGACGTCCTCACCGCCGTCGCCACCCGCACCCGCGCCGCGCCCGGCGAGTGCGGCGCGGCCACGGTCGTCACCGTGGGCGGCGACTGCGGGGTGGAGGTGGAGCCGGTGTCGGCCGCCCTGGCGCGACACGGCGACGGGCTCGTCGCCTCGCCTGGCACACCGTGCCCGAACTGACGGCCGACCCCGGCGTCCTGGTCCCGGCCGTCGCCGCCGCCGGGGGCACCGCCGTCTACATCCACATCGACCTCGACGTCCTCGACCCCGAGGAGTTCGGGTCGCTCAGCTACCCCGACGTCGCGGCACTGCGGGACGCCGTACGCGCGCTGACGGCCCGCTTTCCCCTGGCCGGTCTGGGGATCACCGAGTACGCCCCCCGCCGTGCGGAGGACCAGGCCGTCCTCGCCTCGCTCGTCCCCGCCCTGCTCACCGACGCCACCACCGGATAACCGCAGCCGTCGTTCAGAGGCGCAGCAGGGCCGCGACCGCGCCGGTCGTCGCCGGGTGCCGGGCGAGCAGAGCCGCCGCCTCGCCGTTCTCCCCCTCGATGCTCCCCCACTCCGCCGTACAGCCGAGCAGCGCGGCCATGGCGTCGCACGCCTGCGGATGCCGGGTCAGCAGCGCGGACACCGGCCCGCTCGGGGTGGCTGCCGCCCGGGCCCCGTGCGCCGGTGCGGCCGGCCGTTCCCAGGGCGGGGTCCAGGCGTCCAGCTCGGCCAGAGCGCCGGGGAAGGTCCGGCCGGCCTCGCGGACGAGCACGGGGACCAGTTCCGGCGCGTGCCGGCGCAACGTGGTGATCAACGTCGGCAGCCACGGCAGCAGGACGGGGTCGGGCAGCCGCGCGAAGGCCTTCGACAGCGCCTCGACCACGAACGGCGCGAGGCCGGGGACGGGTTCGAGCGCCTGGACGAACCCGCTCACATAGAGCGGATAGGCCGGGACGACGAGCGGGTTGGCCAGCAGCTCGTCGCAGCGGGCGCGCAGCTCCTCCCTGGTCAGCAGGCCCAGCTGCGTCTGCGCCGCCCACAGCAGCGCGACCTTGGCCGGGGCCCGCGGGTGCGACTGCCGCACGGCCAGTTCGAGCTGGGCCCGATCGCACCCCAGCGACAGCGCGAGGCTCTCCAGCGTGAACAGGAAGCCGAGCATCGCGCCGACCTGGCGCACGCCGGTGTCGTCGTCGGCGAAGGCGGTGGGCAGCAGCGTGCAGTAGTGGGCGTATCCGGCCGTGACGAAGTCCTCGCACCAGGCGGGCAGCTCCGGTTCGCTCGCCCGGTAGTAGGTCAGCAGCCGCCTGATCCGGCGCAGCACCTCGGGAGCGTCGTCCACCGTGCGCTCGGCGGCCAGCAACTCGACGGCGCGGGCGCCGAGCTCGCCGGCGAGGCGGCGGCCGCCCAGGTAGAGGATGGCGTCCTCGACGGCCGCGAGCGCGACTCCCGCCGTGGCCTGGGGGTCCCACGCCGTGCGGCGCAGCCGCTGCTCCAGCACCTGTTCGACCGTGACGCCCTCGTAGCCCAGCTCGATGATCTCCCGCTGGTGCCGGCCGAGCGCCACGTCCCAGCTCTCCTGGATCGGCCGCTCGCCGAGGCGGCGCGCCCCCATGATCGGCCGGATCGCGCCGTCGGGCAGCAGGTGGCGCAGCGTCCACAGCAGGTCGGAGCACGGCTCCAGCTCGGGATCCGCCTTGAGGTCGAGCAGCACCCGCTGCTGGGTGCGCCTGGTCAGGTCGAGCCCGAGGGGCTCCAGCCGGTCGTACACGTCGCGGGCGAGCGGGGGCAGCGCCTCGTAGCCGACCATCCCGATCTTGTCGCCGCCCAGGAGGATCTCGCACAGGCGGCGTACGTCCCGGCGGCCCGGCACCACGTCCTTCTCGATGCAGGTGACGGCCGCGTCGGCGAAGTCGTACGGCGTGGGCCTGGCCCGCCCGCGCAACCCGGCGAGCAGGATCGACGTCTCGAACACGGCGATGGCGTCGGCCGTGCTGGCCAGATAGCCGTTGCGGCGGGCCAGCCGCACGATGTCGACGCACCATCCGCGCAGTTCGTCCTCGTCCAGGCCGTCGAGCGCGGGCGGGGTGGCCAGGAACCCCGACAGCCGGTCGGCCGCCGGCTCGGCGACGGGCGATGCGGCCGTGGCGGCTTTGGCCGGTTTGCCGGTCCGCTTCCCTCGTCCGTCCTGCTGCCCCTTCAGCCGGTGGGGGGTGACGCCCCCGCGCTTGACCGCCTTGGCCCAGGTGGCGGCGGCGATGGACACCGAGCCCTGGGCCAGGCCGAACTGCGCCTCGATCGCGGAGTGGCTGGAGGGGATCAGCCCGTAGAGCCAGCGGGTGCCCGTGCGTGGGCTGATCTCGTACGGCGGCGCCTCGGACCGCAGGCCGAACTCGGCGACCGTGCTGACGGCGTGGAAGGCCCCGCACACGTACAGGCAGTCGGCGGGGTCGGCGCCCGACGTGGCGAGGTGCTCGCGGATCCGCGTCCACATGTGGCGCTCGCGTTCCTCGTCGACGGCCAGGCGGCCGTCGCCGTCGGGGCGCAGCCGCCGGAACAGGCTGCCGACCAGCGCCATCGCCTGCCGGTAGGTGCCGTAGTCGGCCCCGGTCAGCGGCTGTTCGACGTACTGGTCCCACCACTCCGACCAGTGCCGCACCTTGCCGTGGTGCAGCAGGTGCTTTTCCAGCTCGGCGAAGCGCGGCCGCAGGTCGCCGATCTCGACGCCCACGGCGTCGCCGTGCAACGCCACGTCCTCGCCCTGCGCGTCTTCGATCGAACCTGACTCCTGCGGAGCCGAACCATCCGTCTCCTGGGGCAGCCACTGGAAGACGTGGTCCACCGAGCGGTCGACCAGCACGATCTCGACGCCGGGGGTGTCGAGCGCGTACGCGATGGCCTGATACTCCGCCGACGCCTCCGTGACCGGCGCGATCACGCTGAGCGGTCCTGAGCCGGGCGGGAACCCGTCGAGCTGGGTGGCGAACGCCTGCAGCGCCACCGGCAGCCGGCAGTTGCGCAGCTCGTCCAGGAGGGGGCGCAGGTCCTCGCACAGCTCCAGGTAGACGACCTTGGGCCGCTTGTCGCGCAGCCGCCGGGTCATGGCCAGGGCGGAGGCCGGCGAGTGGTGGCACACCGGGAAGATCTCCAGCTCCTCGCGCAGCATGCGGTCGACGTCGTCGACCATGCCGGACAGGATGCCGGACAGGGTGCGGGACGGCGGCGCGTCCTGGCCCCCGGAGAAGGCCGTGGCGGCGTCGAGAAGCTGCTCGCGCAGGGCGTCGAAGGTGCTCATGACAGCGTCGAGATCGCCTGGCGGCCGCCGTCGAGGAACCGCGTCCACTCGCCTCCGTCGTTCTTGCTGCGGGGTTCGACCACGCCGTGCCAGTACTTGTTGAGGATGGCCAGGTCTTCCGGGGCGCGCCTGGCCAGCGAGCCCACCAGCGAGCCGCCCAGGGTCTCGGCGCGCAACGTGCGGTCGCCGAAGAAGTGGCTGTGCAGGATGGCGTCCTCCAGCACGCCGATCTGCTCGGCGGTGGACAGGGCGGACTCCAGCTTCTCGTCCTCGCTCGTGGCCGACGCCGCCGCGGCCCGTAGGTCGGCGAAGCTCTGCAGCAGGATGTCGAGGAGCGCGGGCGGCACGTCCAGTTCGATGCGGTGCCGGCGCAGCAGTTCGGTGGTGCGGAAGCGGACGATCTCGGCCTCGCTGGCCTTGCTCGTCACCACGGGGATGCGGACGAAGTTGAACCGCCGTTTCAGCGCCGAGGACAGGTCGTTGACGCCCCGGTCCCGGCTGTTGGCGGTGGCGATGATCGAGAACCCGGGCCTGGCGAACACCGTGTTGTCGGTGTCCAGCTCGGGAATGGAGACGTACTTCTCCGACAGGATCGAGATCAGGGCGTCCTGCACGTCGCTGGTGGCGCGGGTCAGCTCCTCGAAACGGCCGATCATGCCCTGCTCCATCGCCGTCATGATCGGCGAGGGGATCATCGACTCGCGGGACTGACCCTTGGCGATCACCATCGAGACGTTCCACGAATACTTGATGTGGTCCTCGGTGGTGCCCGCCGTTCCCTGCACGACCAGGGTGGAGTCACGGCAGATCGCGGCGGAGAGCAGCTCGGCCAGCCAGCTCTTGCCGGTGCCCGGGTCGCCGATCAGCAGCAGGCCGCGGTCGGAGGCGAGCGTCACGATGCTGCGCTCGACGAAGCTCCGGTCGCCGAACCACTTCTGCGGGATCTCGCGGTCCAGGCCGTCGGACCGCTCGCTGCCGAGCACGAAAAGCCGGACCATGCGGGGGCTGAGCCGCCAGGAGAACGGCTTGGGGCCGTCGTCGATCGACTCCAGCCAGTCGAGCTCCTCGGCGTACTTCACCTCGGCGGGCGCGCGGAGCATCTCGTTGGTCATTTAAGGGGTCTCCTAGGCGAGGAAGTTCTTGAGTTCGAACACGAGCTTGCGGATGTGGCCCGAGATCACCGGCGTGCCCAGGTCCTTGAGCTTCTGCCGGAACCACGGGTTGACGCTCTGCTGGCCGCCGCTGTCCACCGAGCCCACCGGGATGAGCCGTACGCCGGATCGGTGCAGCGCCTCCATCCCGGCGTAGACGGCGGGGCAGTTCCACTCGTAGAAGTCCGAGATCCACACGACCACCGTGTTGCGGGGGTCGGCGACCTTCGGCTGGGCGAGGGCCAGGGCGGCGGTGCCGTCGGTGCCGCCGCCGAGCTGGGTGCGCAGCAGCACCTCGAACGGATCGTGCACCCACGGGGTGAGGTCGAGCGCGCGGGTGTCGTACGCGACCAGGTGCACGTCGACCTTGGGCAGCCCGGCGAAGATGGACGCCAGGATGGTGCAGTTGACCATCGCGTCGACCATGGAACCGGACTGGTCGACCACCACGATCATCCTGGCCGGCGTCGTACGCCTCGCGGTGTGCCGGTAGTAGAGCCGATCGACGTAGAGCCGCTGGTCCTCGGGGCTGTAGTTGGTGAGGTTCTTCCAGATCGTGCGGTCGAGGTCCAGGTTGCGGAACACCCGCTTCGGCGGCACCGACCGGTCGATCGCCCCCACACTGGCCTTCTCGACCTGTGTGCGCAGCACCTCGGCGACCTCGTCGACGAACCTGCGGATCAGCGCCTTGGCGTTGGCCAGCGCCACCCCCGACAGGTTGGCCTTGTCGCGCAGCAACTGCTCGACCAGCGACATGCTGGGCGTGAGCTGCCGCGCCAGGGCCGGGTCGGCCAGGACCTCGCGCAGCCGCATGCGGCTGACCAGGTCGGCTTCGATGCCGGCCAGCGCCTTGGCCAGGTCGTCGTCGCCGATCCTGACGCCGGAGCCCCGCCCGGACCCGGCCGTGGGCCCCGCCCCTGACCCGGTCTCGGCCTCCGCTCCGGGTTGGCCGCCCGGCTCTCCCGGTGCCGCATCCGTTCCCGCGCCCGCTCCCGATCCGGGCGCCGGCCCCGCGCACATGGCCCACTTGAGCCAGGCGGCGTCCCGCTGCCAGGTCGCGAGCCGGGTGGCGCTGACGTCACCCGCGCCGGTGGCGAAGGCGTTGAGCAGCAGCTTCGAGATCAGGGCCGCCCGGCGCACCTCGCCGCCAGGCCCGTGCTCGTCCTGCGTGAGCAGGGTCTCGAACTCGGCGGCCAGGTCGGGGAAGCGCTGCACCAGCGAGTCGACCGACACGGCCGGGTCGAGCAGCCCGGCGGGCAGGCCCAGGTCGCCGACGACCGCGACGCCGGCGGTCTCCAGCGCGGGCTGCTCCTCGTGGTCGAACAACCGGGCGAGCAGCCGCCAGTAGAGCACCTGACGCCGATTGCGGTCGGCGTTCGTCAGACCGTCTTCGCCGGTCGCGGAGACACCGGTCGCGGAGACACCGGTCGTGGAGATGCCGGTCGCGGAGACACCGGTCGCGGGGATGCCGGTCGTGGAGATGCCGGTCGCGGGGATACCGGTCGTGGGGATACCGGTCGTGGGGATGTCGTCGCTCATCGTCGCAGCAACCGTCCGGCTCGTTCCCGCAGCACGGTGACCGCGTCGGCGGCCCTGGCCTCGGCCTTGGCCGCCTTGGGGTCGGTGGGGCCGAGCGCCCAGTCGCCGGTGGCGACCACCACCGTCTCCCTCTTGACCTTCGCCTGCACGGCGAGCGGCTGAAGCGTCCATCGGCCGCCGTCCCACCGGACCAGTCCCACGCACGCCGACGAGGCCGCCACCAGCTTGGGCGTGAGCGGACCGCAGTCGGGCAGCCGTTCCGCGTCCACGGCGAGGACGGTCCCGCCAAGGTCGAAGGAGCCGTCCCCGGTGACCTTGTAGCCCTCCACCAGCACCGGTTCCGCGATGCGTACGGGAACGCGGTCGAGGGGCGGCACCGCCGGGGCGAGCGCGCCGGGCAGGCACAGCCGGGCGGTCGCCAACGGGTCGGCGGGCTTGCTCACGAAGGCGCGGTCGTCGTCCCAGACGAGGTCACCGCTGTCGAGCAGGGGCATGTCCGCGATCTCGACGCTGCGGCGGTCGGCCAGCGCGGACAGCAGCACCTTGTGGCGCTGCGTCAGCTTCCACAGCGCGGGCCCGACGATCGTGTCGACCTTGGCGACCGTGACAGAGGTGCGCACCAGCCGAGGCCTGCCGCCGTCGGCGGGTTCCAGGACGGCGTGCATCTGGAACTGGACGGCGGTGCCGTGCTCGTGCACGTCGACGCCGAGCACCAGAAGCCGTCCCGACACCGTGGTGGCGGGCCGGGGCTCACCGGTCAGGACGCCGTCCTGCGCCAGCAGCAGGGCGCGGGTCCACAGGTCGGCCCAGCGCCGCACCGGCAGGTGATCCGCGGAGCCGATCGGGCAGGAGGCCCGCAGCTCGGCGGCGAAGCCGTCGAGCAGCACCGCGAGCCTGCGCAGATCCGGTGCGGCGAGCAGCGCCTCGACGACCTGGTCCGCCGCGGAGACGAGGTCGTGGTCGACGCCGCGCCAGCCGGTGATGGCCAGCTCGCGCAGCCAGGACCGGACGCCGCCGAGCACGTTTCCGGCCGGCTGAGCGCCGACGCCGCCCGCCGTCCCCGGGTCATCGGGCGCCGGCGGCCATTCCGCCCGTTCCCGTCCCAATGCCGTGTCCAGGCCTTCGAGCAGGGCGTCGTGCACGGCGCCGGACAACGCGACCCGGCCGCCCGCCAGGGCCGTCAGGTGCTCCTGCGTGATCGAACCGGACACGACCGCGTCGGCGGCCTCCGCCAGCCGATCGCCGAGTGGGGTGGCGGCGAACGCCGCGGCCAGCGCGGTCACCGCGTCGGCGCGCTCGTCGGCGAGCCGGGCGAGGCCGTGCACCAGGGCGTCGTCGAAGCCGTCGAGCAGCGCGAGCGCCTCCTCGGCCCCCTCACCGGCGTTTCCCGAGTCGCCGCCGAGCAGGGCGGCGAGCTGTACGGCGAGCATCAGCCCACCGTCCCCGTGGCCGGGAACCAGTGCAGCTCCGGGATCGGCGAGGTGGTGTCGGGCACCTCCAGGTAGGCCAGGTGGCGCAGGAACCGGCTGAACACGACCGCGGCGGGGGCGGGCTCGTGGACGCCGCCCAGGCAGTCGGCCAGGTCCGCGCCCTCGGGGACCTCGACCCGCAGGTAACGGGACACGCGGTCGGCGCCGTACTGCACGACGGCCTCGGCGGCCAGGGCCCGCAGGTGCTTGCACGGCGAGCCGTACAGGCCGCCGCAGGGGCGGTTGTTGTTGGTGCTGCAGTTGTAGTTGTGGGTGCCGGCGGCGATGGAGGAGACGTAGACCCGGCCGATGTCCGAGCCGCTCGACACCACGCCCTGGAGCCGGCCGTCCGCCAGCTCGACGAAGGGGACCTTCGCCAGCTTGCGCGGCTGCACCGGCGGCACCACCCGCAGCCTGCTGTGTCGCGCCCACACGGTCGCGCCGTTGGGGGAACGGTCTGTCATGATCCGGAACGTAGCCGAGCCGTACGACAAAACGGCCGGCTCAGGTCACGGCGCCGGTCGCCGCGTCCAGGGGTGATGCTGCTTCGGCATCCGCCTTGACATGAGTGGACACTTCCAGAAAGATCCACCTGTCGATTGTTGTCCCGCTCGCGATGCCGAGAGGTCGCCTTGCGGTTGCCCCGTGTGAAAGCCCAGCACCGCCCCCACAGGTACGGCAACGACCGGATCCGAATAGGCGGGGCCGCCCAGGAGATCAGCGATCCGGACGGCTACGCCTGGGCGGCTCTGAACGCGATGGACGGCACGAGGACCCCGGAGGAGGTCGTCGCCCGCCTGCGCCGCGCGTTCCCGCAGATCACCCAGACCGAGGCGACCGGCGTCGTCGATCTCCTGCTCACCTCGGGATACGTGGAGGACGCCGCCGGCCCGCGGCCCGAGGAGCTGAGCCTGCGGGAGCTCGAACGCTACTCGCGCAACGCGGCGTTCTTCCGCGCCAGCGGCCTCGCGCCGCGCGAGCACGGCTGGGAGGCCCAGGTCCGTCTCAAACGCTCGCGCGTGCTCGTCCTCGGGCTGGGCGGCACCGGCAGCCACACGGCCTGGGCGCTCGCCGCCTGCGGCGTCGGCGAGATCCACTGCGTGGACCGCGATCTGGTCGAGCTGTCGAACCTGACGCGGCAGGCCCTCTATCGGGAGGCCGACATCGGCAGTCCCAAGGTGGACGTGGCCGTCGCCCGGCTCGCCGAGGTCAACTCCTCCGTCCGCGTCACCGGGGAGCCCCGGGCGGTCGAGTGCGAGGAGGACATGCTCGCCCTCGTACGCGGATTCGACGCGGTCGCGATGTGCGCCGACGAACCGGCCGGCCGGGGCGGCATCCGCATCTGGGTCAACCGGGCCTGCCTTTCGGAGAAGATCCCGTGGGCGCTCGGCGGGTACAACGGCCCACTGGTGAGCGTGGCGGCGTTCACTCCCGGCGGCCCGTGCTACGAGTGCCTGACCGCGAGCGTCGACGCCCCTCTCGCGCCCGGGATCCCCGTCGACCTCGGCGGGCCGGACGTCCTCGCGCCCTCCGCCGGAGTGTCGGGCCACCTGACCGCCCAGGCGGTCATCGCGTTCCTGACCGGGATTCCCGCGACCTCGGGCAGCTACGTCACCGGCATCAACCTCGTGGCCCCTGACCAGCACGTCTACACGCGCCATCCGGCGGCGCCGGACTGCCCCGCCTGCGCGCCGGACCCGCTCCGCGCCGAGTCCCTCGGCAGCATGGCCGGATGAAGGACCCCGGAGCGCCCCCGCCGGTCAGGCGAGCGGGAGGCCGGCCCCGCGTTCCGACTCCGGGCGCGGGCCGCGGATGCGCCGCTCGCTCTCCTCGATCGGCACGTCGTTGATGCTCGCCTCCCTGCGGCTCATCAGGCCGTCGGCGGTGAACTCCCACAACTCGTTGCCGTAGCTGCGCCACCACCGGCCCTCGGCGTCGTGCCACTCGTACTGGAACCGCACGGCGATGCGGTCGCCGCCGAAGGTCCACAGGTCCTTGCGCAGGGCGTAGTCGCGCTCGCGCTCCCACTTGCGGCGCAGGAAGGCGACGATCTCCTCCCGCCCGGTCAGGAACTCCGAGCGGTTGCGCCACACCGAGTCCTCGGTGTACGCGAGCGCGACGCGCTCGGGGTCCCTGGTGTTCCAGGCGTCCTCGGCGGCCTGCACCTTCTGCCGCGCGGTCTCCTCGGTGAAGGGCGGAAGCGGGGGACGTGTGCTCATCGTGCTCTCCTCTCCTCATGAGAGAACGCTCGTTCTCCATACGTATCGTAGAGAACGGTCGTTTTCCCCGGCGAGGAGGGGCCAGTGGAAGCTACGCGGCGCGGGCGGATCGACGGCGACGAGGCGCGCCGTCGCGTCCTCGACGCCGCCGAGCGGCTGTTCTACGCCCGGGGCATCCAGGCCGTGGGCATGGACCAGATCCGCGACGCGGCCGGGGTCTCGCTCAAACGGCTCTACCAGTGCTACCCGTCGAAGGACGCGCTGGTGGAGGCCTACCTGGAGCATCGCGACCAGCGGTGGAACCGGGCCCTGGCCGAGCACGTCGGCCGCGTCGCCGAGCCCCGCGAGAGGGTGACGGCCGTCTTCGGCTTCCTCGCCGAGTGGTTCGGGACGGCCGATTTCCGCGGCTGCTCGTTCATCAACGCCTTCGGCGAGCTCGGCCCGGCGTCACCGCCCGTCGCGGCGGCGGCGCGGGCGCACAAGCGCACGCTGCGGGAACGGCTCCGCACGCTCGCGGCGGAGGCGGGCGCCGCCGACCCGGACGTGCTCGCCGACCAGCTCCTGCTGCTGGTGGAGGGGGCGATCGTCGCCGCCGCCATGGGCACGGCCCCCGGCCCCGCGGAGCGCGCCCGGTCCGCCGCCCGGGCGCTGCTCGACGCCGCGACCGCACCCGATCACACCCTCGTCTCGCGGCGGTCGCACCCATGAGCATGCCCCCGGAGGACTACAGGGAGGCGTCGCCGGGGCCGGAGGCGGTCGCCTCAGGCGTTCTGTTCCTCTCGCTCCGCGCCTGCTGAGGCAGGAAGATCCGGGGGAGACGCGGAGCGGGGTCCGGCCCTGCCCGTGGGAGACAGATGGTGAAGGTGGCTCCGGCTCCCGGCCGCCCGTCCACGTCGATCGTGCCGCCGTGCGCGTCCATCACCTCGCTCACGAGGGCCAGGCCGATGCCGAGACCTCCGGAGTGGGGCGCGCCGACATCTCTGGCCAGCAGGCGCTCTCCGTCATGCGGGTCCAGCCCCACGCCGTCGTCCCGCACACTGAGCTGAACCGTCTCCGGGCCCGAACACACGGTCACCCAGATGTGACCGCCCGCCGAGGTGTGGCGGAGCGCGTTGTCGAGGAGCGCGGAGATCACCCGGCGCAGCGCGGACGGCGCTCCGCACACCACATGGTCACCCGGACCCCGCCGCAGGTCGATCGTCACCCCGCGCTGCCCGGCGCGGGCCGCCTCGGCGTCGGCCGACTCCTCCGCCAGCGCGGCCAGGTCCGCGGGCCCGAACGGCCGGCGGCGCCGCCTGAGCTGGGTCGACAGCAGCAGGTCCTCGATCACCTCGCCCAGTTGCCCGATGCCGGTGACCAGCCGGTCGACGTCGCCCACGACGAGAAGCGGATCGGGCTCCCGCCGCAGGCGCCGGGCGGCGAGCTGCGCGCGGACGTGCAGACGGGTCAGCGGGCTGCGCAGTTCGTGGCTGACGTCGGCGGTGAACCGGCGCTGCCGGTCGAGGGCCTCGCCCAGCGGCGCGATCGCCCGGCGGGCGAGGACCTGGCCGATCAGCAACGCCGCCAGCAGGGCCGCGACCTCGGCCCCGCAGAGGGTGCGCAGCAGCCGCTGCCGCTCGGTGACGGGGTAGTACAGGTCCATCACCGCCTGCAGGGGCACGTCGCCGCGCCGCTGCGTACGCACCAGGTACGTATGACCGCCGACCTCCTCGACCTCGACCCGGGTGCGGCCGTCGGCGGCGACCCGGTCGAGCGTCTCGCGCACCGGCAGGCTCTCCGGCGCCCCCGGGGAGCTCCGCACGGTGTCCGCCCGAAGTTCGAACAGCCATATGCAGGGCGGGGGGTGGTCCATCGGGGCCGACATCGCGGCCACGGCCAGGTCGCGCCGGGCGGTGGCATCCTGCTCGTCGACCACGACGCAGTAGACCAGCGTGCCCAGGAGGGCGATCGCCAGCGAGAACACGGCCGCCACCTGCGCGGTGATCCGGCGGCGGGTCCGGATCAGCAGGCGCCGCTCCGGGTCGAAGGACCGTCTGGCCGTCACAGCTCGCCCAGGCGGTATCCCACGCCCCGCACGGTGCGTACGACGCCGCGCCCCAGCTTGTTGCGCAGGTAGTAGACGTAGGTGTCCACGATCGACTCGGTCCTGGCGCCGTCGAAGATCCGCTGCCGCAGCGAGGTGCGCGTGTGCACCTGCCGGGGACGGGCCGCCAGCGCGTGGAGCAGCCGGCACTCCTGCCCGGACAGCGTCACCTGCTCGCCGGACGGAAGCCGTACGGTGCTGGACGCGGAGTCGAGCCAGCCGGCGCCGAGCGGCAGCAGCGCGGCCTGGTCCAGGTTCCTGCGGTGCAGGGCGCGCACCCTGGCCAGCAGCTCGTCGATCTCGAACGGCTTGACCAGGTAGTCCTCGGCGCCCGCGTCGAGTCCGGTGACCCGGTCGGCGAGGGCGCCGAAGGCGGTGAGCATCAGCACCGGCACGGTGACCGCCTGCCGGCGCAGCCGCCGCAGCAGATCGAGCCCGTCGACCACGGGCAGTCCGCGATCGATGATCATCGCGTCGTAGCGGCGGCTCAGCGCCAGGTGCAGGCCCCGCTGGCCCTCCAGCGCCAGGTCGACCGTGTATCCCTGGTCGCTGAACACCTCGACCAGCATGTCTCCCAGCTCGCGGTCGTCCTCCACGAGCAGCAGGCGCAAGGAGCGCGGTTCGGATGTCCCCGATATCCGTGCCACCGGACAACCGTGGCACCGCAATTGGGAAATTTCCAGACTCCGGAATGCCGCCCCCGGAAACATCCCCCCATATTCTGCGAATGTCCGAATTCACACATGAAATTAGATGAAACCGGTTTCGCCCGCCGCCGCACCCACCGGGGTCGCGCTCCCCGGGCTCCCCGCGTTTCCCGCATCGGCCCGTTCGAGGCGCTCCGGCAGCGCCAGTTTGTACAGCGGCAGGGCTCCCGCGGTGGTGAGCACGGCCACGAGGACGAGCATCGCGAAGAGCTCCTGCGTGATCATGCCCTGCGCCAGGCCGATGTTGATGAAGATGAGGATCATCAGTCCGCGGGCGTTCATCATCGCGCCCATGGCCCAGGATTCGCGCCAGCCGAATCCCAGCGCCCGCGTCGCGAGCGAACAGCCGAAATACTTCCCGGAGAAGGCCAAGGCCAGGATCAGCGCGAACATCAGGAGCGCGGAGCCCCCGGCGATGCCGCCGAGATGGGTGTTCAGCCCCGAGAACGCGAAGAAGACGGGCAGCAGCAGGGTCGACACGACGTCCATCATCCGGCCGTGCAGAGCGGCGCGGAACGCCGGCTCGCGCGGCATGGCCAACCCGGCGACGAAGCCGCCGAACACCGAGTAGACGCCGATCGCGTCGGTGATCCATCCGGCCGTGAGCGGCACCAGCACGATCACGTACACGGCGCCGGCGCCGAGGCTCCCGGTGCGCGCGACGCGGCGGCCCAGGGGGCGCAGCAGCGGAGCCACCACCCCGAGCATCACCACCGCGAAAACCGCCGCCAGGGCGATGGTGCGCAGCGTGTCGCCGGTGCCGCCGCCCAGGTGCACCGCCGACAGCGCCGCGAGCAGGCACCACGCCACGGCGTCGTCGATCGAGGCGGCCAGCAGGGCGATCCTGCCGATGCGGGAGTTCTGCAGCCCGCGCTCGTACAGGATCCTCGCGAGCATGGGGAAGGCGGTCAGCGACAGCGCTCCCCCGAGGAACAAGGCGAACTCCACCCGGCCGACGTCCGGGCGGGAGAGGCCGTCCCACAGGACGAGACCGGCCGCTCCGCCGAGGACCAGCGGAGAGAAGATCCCCGACGCCGCCAGCAGGCTCGCCTTGCGCAGCTCGCCCGGCGCCCGGGCGTCGTGGTCCATCCCGGCTCCGACCAGGAACATGTACAGCGTCAGGCCGAGCGTGCTGAGCACGTAGAGGACCGGCCTGACCTGGGCGGGGAACAGGGCCGCCTGGGCGTCGGGGAAGACCGCGCCGAGCAGCGTCGGCCCGAGCAGGACGCCGGCGACCATCTCACCGACGACGCGCGGCTGCATCACCAAGGTGGCCAGCCGGCCGCACAACGCCGCGGCCAGCAGGATGACGGCCAGGGCCGGCAGCACTCTGAGGACCAGTTCGAGGTTGGGATCGGCGGCGGGCGCCTGTGCTGGGACAAGGACGGGGAGAAGGGCCGGAACGGGCATGGCTTGCGCCTCCGCTCGTGGTCGGGACCTGAGATCGGCCGGTGGTCTACGTGCTTTCCGAACGGGCGTCGCCGGAGAAATGGCGCTCGCACAGCCGCAGCCGGCGCGCGTCCCACACCATGTACGTGCCGAGGACGAGCTGCACCAGACTGCGCCAGACGTCCTCCCAGCCGTCCCTGAGCCGCATGGACAGCAGCGTCAGGCGGCGTCCCCGCCCGTGCGGCGCGGCCGGCGGGGTGAGGAGGCACGGTCCCCGGTTGGGCAGCGACCGGGTGTGCGCGGCGGTGGAGTCGAGCTGATACGAACGCAGGACCTCCCGCACCGCGACCCGCATGGCGAGCGGTGCGAGCCGCCACGCCGGGCAGGGCCGGTTCGCCGGCATGCCGAACGGGATGTGGTTGAGCTCCCTGACCGGGGCGTGCCCGGGGGCGAAGCGTCCGGGATCGAAGCGCTCGGGGTCGGGGAAGCCCGCGCGGTGGAAGGCGGGGTAGTCGAAGCACAGCACCGAGCCGGCCGGGATGGCGACGCCGTCGGTCACGGGGATGTCGCCCGTGGTGACGCGGTGGGCGATGCCGAAGAGCGGGTAGAGCCGCAGCGTCTCCGCGATCACCTGGTCGAGGAAGCGGTCGTCTCCCGCACGCGCCCTGTCCTGTACGTCCGGGTGCCGGGCGAGAGCCATCAGCACATGGGCCGTGGCCTCCGACATCTGCACAACCGCGGTGTTGAAGAAGGCGCCCTGGAGATACAGCGCCTGCTCCCGGGCCGTCAGGCCCTCCGGGAGCTCGTGGTCCACCCTGGGCAGCGACTCGACGAGATAGGCGGTCAGCCGGTCGCGCCGGTCCATGTGCCGCAGGCCGCAGCACTTGAGCGCGGTCACGACGTCGTCCGCGTTGCCGACGATGAGGTCGCGGGCGTGCGGCGGGCACGGCTCGCCGAAGACGAGCTCGTAGGAGAACTCGGCCCAGGCCGGCATCATCAGGTCGCGCAGCCGGACCACCCCGTGTCTGCCCTCCAGTGCCCGGCCGACGCACCGGCGGGTGAGCTCCTCCACCCGTGCCCGCGGCTGGGACAGGATGCGGCGGGTGGCGAGGGCGACGGCGTCGTACCGCTCCCCCGCCTCCAGGTGCTCCTGGTGCATCTCGGGCCCCGGCGACAGCCAGTACCAGAACAGGTCGGACAGGACGGCGCCCTTGCTCCGGCCGGAGGCCGCCGGGTGGGAGTAGACCTCCCTGAACCGGTCCACGCCGACCAGCTCGCCCGGCACCGGGATGCTCTCGTCGCCGTTGATCCTCGTGAACACCCACCCGCGCAACGCGACGACGCGTCCGGGGAGCCACCGGGGCAGGCTGATCACGACGAGGGCCGCGGCCACCCACACCGCCGTCAGCATCGCCGCACCAGCCCCGGCTCCAGGTCGTGCGGCGAGGCGAGGCCGCACAGGGTGAGCGCGTGCTCGACCTCGTCCCGCAGCAGCGCGAGCATGCGGGCCACGCCGCACTCACCGCCCGCCGCCAGGCCCCAGATCACCGGCCGGCCGACCGCGACGGCGGACGCGCCCAGCGCCATCGCCTTGACCACGTCGGTGCCGCGCCGGATCCCTCCGTCCATCAGCACCGGCACGGCCCCGCCGACGGCGGCCACGATCTCCGGCAGCAGATCGACGGTGGCCGGAACGGTGTCGAGCTGCCGCCCGCCGTGGTTGGAGACGTACAGCGCCGACACGCCGTGGTCCAGGGCGAGGCGCGCGTCGGCGGGATGCGTGACGCCCTTGAGCACGATCGGCAGCCGCGTCATCCGCCGCAGCAGGTCGACGTGCTCCCAGGAGATCGCGGGCGACATGACGATCGGCCGCACCGACTCGGTGTCACCGTCGCGCAGGTTCTCGCAGCGCATGCCCTCGGGCAGGTCGTCGAAGCCGTTGCGCACATCACGGTCCCGGCGTCCCCGGGAGGGGGAGTCGACGGTGACGACCAGCGCCGCGCAGCCGGCCTTCTCGGCACGCCGGACGATCGCCTCGGTGAACGCCATGTCCGGCTGGACGTAGAGCTGGAACCACAGGGTGGCGCCCGGCGCCGCGGCCGCGACGTCCTCGACGGCGACGGTGGCGGCCATGCTCACGATCATGATGGTCTCCGCGGCGGCCGCCGCGCGGGCCGTGGCCTTCTCCCCCTCCGGGTCGGCGAGCCGGTGGAACGCGGTCGGCGCCACCAGCACCGGCATCGCCGCGCGGCTGCCCAGCAGGGTCACCGCCAACCGCGGGCTCCCCGCGCCGCGCAGGATCCGCGGCAGCAGCGCGAGCCGGGCGAACGCCGTCTCGTTGGCCTTCACCGTGACCTCGTCGCCGGCCCCGCCGGCGAAGTAGTCGTAGTGGGCGGGGTCCAGCCGGTCGCGGGCCGCCGCCTCGAAGTCCCCGATGGTCGGCAGCACGGCCGTCACACCGAGACCGGGAGGCTCTGGCGCTTGAAGAAGTCCCGGAGCGGGCGCAGGTGCACCTCTTCCGAGGTCCAGTCGTTCTCCAGGTTCTCGGTGACGTGGTGGACGGCCTCCACCACACCGCCTCTGTAGCGGCGTACGACGGGGTGGAGGTAGTGGCCCTCGTGCGCACGCTCCGCGTCGCTCTGCCTGATCCGCCCCACCGCGATGTCGAAGGGGTCGATCTGGTCGTGGTGCGGGCCGTACTCCAGGGTGATCGCGAAGTGGCCCGCGTCGCCGATCGGCGGGCCCTGCAGGTCGATCGGCAGCTCCTCCAGGTAGCGCATGCCACCGAGCCCGTCCGGGACGATCACGTCGGCCAGCACCCCGAACTGCTGCCACAGGGCGGAGCTGCGGTTGACCCGTTCGAGCACCGCCGCCGCGAGCGCGTCCGGATCGGCGGGGAGGTCGCGGCCCGGCCAGGGGACGCCGTGATGCCTGTTCTCCAGCACGCGGTGCAGGGCGCGCACGCCGTAGCGGAAACCGTGGATGAACCCGTTGGTGCCGCGCTTGAAGTCGAGCGACTGGGTGATCGTCCCGGCGCAGTGGAGATCGGGCACGTTGACCGACTCGTAGGCCGGGGTCAGCGCGGGGAACCTGTCCCCGATCGTCAGCTCGGGACGGCACTCGGACGAGAAGACGGAGGCGTCGAACCGGAATCCGGTGCAGACGATCACCCGGTCGTACGGGATGTCCTTGGTGACCTCGTCGGCCCGGACGAAGGCCACCGTCACCAGGTAGGAGCCGTCGGCCCGGCGCTCGATGCGCCTGATGTCGCCGTCCAGCACGGCGTTCTGCAACTTGAGCTGGTAGGTGTCGAGGAAGTTGTTGTTGGCCGCGCGCAGGTGCCCGACGAAGTGGGTCCGCCAGGCCAGGCGCACCGAGTGCGGTCCGGCCACGTGGACGACCGCGGCCGTCTCGAGGAGGTTGTCGGCGGTCTCGAAGGCCGAGTTGGCCTTGCCGATGACGAGCACCCGCATGTTGGTGTAGTCCGCGGGGTCGGTCGAGTGGGTGCTGTACTGCTCGGCGGTCTCGATGCCGGGGATGGGCGGGACGTTGGGCCGGGAGACCCCCGTCGCGACGATCACCCGCCGGGCCCGGTACGTCCGGCCGTACTCGTCGGTCACCAGGAACGGGCCTTCGGCGTCCGGGCGCGCGACCTCGGCGACCCGCGCGTCGTACGTGACGTGCAGTCCCTGGAAGGCGACGAAGTCCTCCAGGTAGCGGACGAGGTCCTCGGCGGCGGGGAAGTAGCGGTCGCTGTAGCGGGTGAACAGGAGACGGGGGTCGTCCGACAGCAGCGAGTTCCAGTCCATCCGGAGGTTGAGCTCCGGGTCGTCCCATCCGGTGTGCTTCTTGTTGATGGAGATGAGCTTCCGATGGCGGGGGAAGGTCCGGAAGAACGCGCCGGGTTCGGGCGCCGCCTCGAGAATCCGGTAGCCGCGCCCCGCCCGGTGCAGGAAGTGGCCCATCTGCAGGCCCGCCGGTCCGGCGCCGATCACCAGGTAGTCCAGGATGTTGTCCGGCACTGACGCCTCCCTCACTGGGATGGTTGAAGTTTCACCAGTGTTGGCGGGCTTTTCTCAGAGATGGATCAGAGTGCCGACGACAGATGGCGTTCCACCAGGGCACGCTTGTCCGGTTTGCCGCTCGGCGCGACCGGCACGGAGGACACCGTCGTGATCGTCCGGGGGACGCTGTCCGCGCCGAGCCCGGCGCGCACCAGCTCCGCCAGGGCGGCGTGGTCCGGGGTGCGGCCCGGAGCGGGGACGACGAACGCGTGGACGGCCTCTCCGGTTCGCTCGTCCGGCGCGCCGGTCACGTACGCCTCGGCCACGTCGGGATGGCCGGCCAGCGCCCCCTCGATGGGACCGGCGTAGACGACGATCGCGTTCACGATGATCACGTCCCGGGTGCGGCCGGCCAGGTACAGCAGGCCGGTCTCGTCGAGGTGACCGAGATCGCGGGTGCGCAGCCAGCCGTCCCGCAGCACGTCGCGGGTCTCCTCCGGCTGATCCCAGTAGCCCGCCATCAGGAAGGGGCTGCGCACGTGGATCTCGCCGGTGTGTCCCGTGGCGACCGGGCGGCCCTCCTCGTCGCGCACGCTGATCTCGACGCTGGGGTGCGGGCGGCCGACCGAGGCGGGCGCATCGCGGCCCTCTTCGGGAGTGAGCATGGAGATGACGCCGGCCTCGGTCGCGCCGTATCCCACGTGGACGACGGGGCCCAGCCGGTCCGCCGCCTCCAGCAGCCGGTGCGGGCTGACGGGCGACCCGGAGACCGTCAGCGCGCGCAGGCTGCCGAGGTCGACCGGCTCCTCGCGGAGCAGGTCGAGCATCTGGTGCAGCCGGGGCACGGTCACGATCGCGCCGGTGATCCGGTGCCGTTCGATCGCGTACGGGAACAGTGGCCGGCCGTCCTCGTCGGGGATCACCGCGGTGCCGCCGCCGAGCAGGCACGACGCCAGGAAGTCCAGCACCACCAGGCTGGACAGGGTGCCGAACAGCATGTAGCGGTGAAAGGACTCGTCGAAGCCGGGCACGATCGACGACCAGCCGCGATGGCTGGACCAGTGCGCGGCCAGAGCCCGATAGGTGAGCACGCAGCCCTTCGGCCGGCCCGTGCTGCCGCTGGTGAAGGTCAGCAGGGCCGCGTCGTCCGGGCGCGCCGCCACGGCGGGGAAGCGGTCGTCGCCGGGATGGGCCAGGAGGTCGGCCGCACCGGCCACCCCGGCCGCCTCGGGGGCGGGCCCCAGCGACAGCACCGTGGCGGACCCGGCGGCGTGGAGCAGTTCCGGTGTCGCCGTCGAGCGGTCGAGGACCACGGCGTCGACTCCCACGCCGAGCACATCGGCGAGCTGACGGGGCGTGTACCCGGGCCGTACGCTCACGACGCGGCAGCCCAGCACGTGCGCGGCCATCTGGGCGGCGAACGCCTCCGGGGACAGCCCGGTGCGGACGGCGACGCCCTTGCCTGGGCCGAGTCCCGCATCGCGCATCGCGACGGCGATGCGCCCGATGAGCTCCAGCACCTCGCCCCGGGAGACGATCCTCCCGCCCTGTTCGAAGGCGGGAGTGCCGGGAGAGCCTCGCAGCGCCTCAAGCAGCAGATGCGGGAACGCGCCGGCGGCGTGCCCGGACGGCCCGTCGGGGTCCGATGGCAGGGTGTGCGGCTGGGTGCGTTGGTGGTGCGTGGCGCGGGTGACGGGATCGTGCATGTCCGGCTCCTTCGTCTCGCGGGGCACCCGCCCGCAGCGACGGCACGACCTGCTGCGGCGCGGGCGCCGGTGTCCCACGTCGCGACGGTAGGCGGCACAGATCAGAGCCGGATCAGAGCCGGATCAGAGCGATCCCGTGAGCCGGGAGGCCCATGAGTCAGGAGGCCCGAGTGGGGGGTTCAGCCCATCGCGAGCATCATCGGGGCGTACATGCGGGTCCGGTCGCCGGGGAGCGGCCTGCCTTCGTGGACCATGAAGGACGTCGAGAACGCCTGTGACACGCCCCGCTCCCCGAGCCAGTGCAGCAGGCTCGGCCGGGCGCGCTCGACCTCGATCCGCACCAGACCGTCGGCGCTGCGCGCGAGGTCGGTGACGAGCGCACGGGCGGCCGCCTCATCGGCCGCGACCACCGGCCCGATGAACAGGGTGCCCATGTTGCGCCACGACACGGCGTAGCCGGTCAGCCCCGTCTCGTCCTCGGCGACCCTGACCTCCTCGGCGAAGGCGAACAGCCGCGCCAGCAGCCCCGCCCGGTCGGCGCCGAAGACCTCCTCGTCGAGCGCGAGCAGGGCGTCGAGATCGGCGCCGAGGTCGGCCGGCCTCGTCAGGACGGGGTCGTTCCCGGGGCGCAGGCGCCCCACGCGCGCCTCCGTCACGCCCACCGTCTCGAACCCGAGCTTCTCGTACAGCGGCCGGCCGACCTCCGTAGCCCAGAGGAAGACGGTCGCGTCACCGGCCGCGTCGAGCACGTGCGTCATCAGCCGGCGGCCCAGCCCGCGGCCGCCATACCGGGTGGCGACGAGCATCATGCCGATGCCCGCCGCGGTCGTGCCGTACCGGGTCAGCGTGACCGTGCCCGCCAGCTCTCCCGAAGGGGCGTCGATCGCGTGGACCTCGGCGTTCTCCAGGAGGAACAGCCACTTGCGCTCCTCCCGGCCCCAGGCCCTGTCCTCGCTCAGGGCGAGGCATCGATCCAGGTCCTCGGGTCCGAGTCGTCGGACGGGAAGCTCGGCGGCCGGTGTGGTGAGCGGGTCGGGCATGCGTCTTCCTTGTCCGCGCCGGTTCGCGGCCCCGGCGCTCGTGGCGGCATCCGAGGCTAGCCGCATCCCCGATTCGGCGGAAACCGCTTTTTGCCCGCGTGAAAAAGCAGTGTTCCGCAGGCGGTGGGTCTTGTCACGATCGTGCCATGCGACACTGGCCGCTTTTCGCGCTGCGACTGACGACCCCCCGGCTGGAGCTTCGTCTGCCCGGCCTGGACGACCTGGACGCGCTCGCCGACCGGGCGGCCGAGGGCGTCCACGACCCCGGCGAGATGCCGTTCGGCGAGCCGTGGACGGACGCCCCGCCGCACGAACGCGCCCGCTCGACCGTCCAGATCCACTTCCGGCAGTGGGGCACCTGGTCGCCCGACGCCTGGAGTTGCTCCTTCGTCGCGGTGTGGGAGGGCCAGGTGGCCGGCGTACAGGAGATGCGGGCCCGCGACTTCGCGGTCACCCGGGAGGTCACCACCGGTTCCTGGCTCGGGCAGCGCTTCCAGGGCAGGGGCATCGGCACCGAGATGCGCGCGGCCGTCCTGCACCTCGCCTTCACCGGCCTCGGCGCGCGGTACGCGACGTCGTCCGCCTTCGTGGACAACACGAAGTCGCTGGCGATCTCCCGGCGGCTCGGCTACCGGGAGGACGGGCTCGCCGTGGAGAAGCGCAGGGGCGAGGCCGCGCTGCAGCAGCGGCTGCGGCTGTCGCGCGACGAGTGGACGACCCCCGACGGGTTCGAGATCCACGGCCTCGAACCCTGCCTCCCCCTGTTCGGAGCCTCGGACGGGATCACGGATGCAGGGGGAGCCCCTTGAGCGTCTTGTCCAGGGCGTTCCTCGGGCCGTACACGGCCAGCCCGACGAGCGGCATCTCCTCGGCCGTGACGGCCCGTACGGCGGCCCGGTTGTCCACGTCGTTGCCGGTCTTGAACATCTCCTCGATGTAGACGGCCACGGCGAGCCCCCGTTCGACGGCACGGGCACGCACCCGGGCCAGCCCGGCGGAGTCCGCGGCGGCGTAGACGAGCACGGGCTGGCGGAACATCGGCAGGTAGGAGGTGCCCGAGCCGTCCTCGTACCGCTCCCCGATCACCTCGGGGACTCCCCCCGCGACCGCGCTCGCCAGGAACGCCGTCACGTTCAGCTTCTGCCATACGGCCAGGTCCTCCCGGACCACGATGCCGATCTTGGTGTCGAAACGCATGCGCCCCAGCCTGCCTCCGCGTGCACGGGCCGTCTTGTACGCTCGTGCGCCGCGACGGAGCACAATGGCGGTGTGGCACAGGACTGGTCCCGATACTGGCGCTCCCCGGACCGGTCGCTGGAGGCGATGCACGCCCACTTCGCCCGGCACGTCTACCACCGGCACAGCCACGAGACGTACTCCTTCGGCGTCACCGAGGAGGGCAACCAGGCGTTCACCTGCCGGGGGGCCGCGCACACCAGCGTGACGGGCATGGTCATGGCGTTCAATCCGGACGACCCGCACGACGGGCACGCCGCCGACGCTCTCGGGTTCACCTACCGGATCGTTCACATCGGGCCGGAGCTGGTCACCGGCGTGCTGGGCGACCTGGCCGGCCGGGAGACGGGACCGCCCCTGTTCCCCCACCCCGTCGTACGCGACGCCGCGCTCGCGTCCGGGCTCAGGGCGCTGCACAAGGCCCTGCTCGGGGGCGCCGGCCCCCTCCGCCGGGACGAGTTGCTGACCGCCGTCGTCTCCTCGATCGTCCGGCGGGCCGCCACCCGGCCGGTGCGGGCGCGGGAGGCCACCTCCGCCGACGCCCGCCGCATCGCCGAGCGGGCGCGGAGCCGCCTTCTGGACGCCCCCCTCGCTGAGGTCACCGCCGACGACCTCGCCGCCGCGGCCGGGCGCAGCAGGTTCGCCGTCTACCGCGCGTTCCGCTCCGTGTACGGCATGGCGCCCAGCGACTACCAGCGCCTGCTCCGGTTGCGTACGGCCCGGCGGCTGATCGCGCAGGGCCGTTCACTGAGCGAGGCGGCGGCCGAGGCGGGGTTCGCCGACCAGAGCCACCTCACCCGGTGGTTCGTCCGCTGTTACGGCATAAGCCCGGGAGATTACCGGGCGGCCCTGCCGGCCTGATTCAGGCCGTCCACCGCCCGCGCCTGCCCGCGTACACGGCGGCCCCCGCGAGCAGCCCGGCGAGCAGCAGGTAACCCCAGGTCAGGGACATCGCGGTCGCGACCGCCCCGACGAGGAGCGGGCCGCCCGCGTCGCCGATCTCTCGGCCCACCTCGGCGCTTCCCATGGTCTGGCCCATGCGCTCGGGAGGTGTGGCCCCGGCCAGAACGGCGAACCCGAGCGGGGTGACCAGCCCGATCCCCGCGCCCGCCGTCGCCGCCGCGAGCACGAGCGGGACCACGCCAGGGACGGCAGCGAGCGCGAAGGCCGCCGCGCAGAGCAGCAGCCCGGTGGCCAGACCGTGGACCGGGCCGATCCTCCTCGCGTCGAGCGCCCGGCCCGCGAGCGGCTGGGCGACGGCGGCGCACGCGGCCAGCAGGGAGACGGCCGCTCCGGTCGTGATCGGCCCGAGCCCGTCCGCCCGGCCCGACACCGGCAGGAAGCCGACTCCCACCGACAGCGCCGCCGTCCCCGCCGCCAGGGCCGTCACCAGCCGCAGGAATCCGGGATCGGCGATACGCCGGGCGAGATCGCCCACGGTCTGCCTGGCGCGCGGCAGCGGCGGCACCCGGGGCACCGTGAGGGCCGCCCAGCAGGCGACCGCGGCGGCCAGCACGGCCATGACCGCGAACAGCGAGCGCAGCCCGCCCGCCGCGACGACCGCCCCGCCGAGGAATGGGCCGAGCGTGTAGCCGATGCTCTTGTAGAAGCCGTATGAGCCGAAGGCCCGGCCCCGCGCGCTCTCCGGGGTCAGCCGTGCGACCAGCGCGGACGCCGCGGGCGAGAACGCCGAGGCCGCAGCGCCCTGCCCCAGCCTCGCCATCAGGAGCCACCCGTCGTCCGCGAAACCGTGGGGCCGGGCCGCCACCACGTAGACGCCCGAGGCGAGGACGAACGCGACGAGGCCGCCCACGAGCACCGGGCGCGCACCGATCCGGTCGGCCAGCGTGCCGAACGCCGGTTTGAGCACGACCTCGGCGCCGTCGTACAGGGCGAGCAGCAGGCCGAGGCGGAGCAGGGACGCTCCCGCGCCGTCGCCGGCCACGCCGAGGTTGGCCGCGATGCCGTGTGCGCCGAAGGCGGTGGTGAACCCGGCCGCGTACAACGGCCACAGGCGCGCGCGGCTCACAGGGCGGTTCGGGGCCGGCGCGTCACGCCAGGCGCGGCGGGAACCCGCCGGTGGCCACCGGTCCCCAGGACGTCGGGGTGATCCGCACCAGCGACTTGCCCTGGCGGACCATGGCCGCGCGGTACTCCTCCCAGTCCGGGTGCTCCCCGGAGATCGAGCGGTAGTAGTCGACCAGCGGCTCCAGGGCCTCGGGCAGGTCGAGCACCTCGGCGGTGCCGTCCACCTGCACCCACGGCCCGTCGAAGTCGTCCGACAGCACGACCACGCTCGCCCGCGGGTCGCGGCGGGCGTTGCGGGTCTTGGCGCGTTCGGGGTACGTCGACACGACGATGCGGCCCTCGGCGTCGACTCCGCAGGTCACGGGGGACGCCTGGGGGCCGCCGTCGCGTCTCGTCGTGATCAGGATCGCCCGGTGGCGATCACGGACGAAGTCGAGCAACTGCTCACGGGAGACCTTGTCGGCGGTCGCGATCCTCGGCATGCCGCCACTTTAGTGACCGTCAGTGCTCCCCGGAGGCGCGGCTCCGCTCCACCAGGCAGGCGACGCCGTCGAGCAGGAGCCGCATGCCGAGCTCGAACAGGTCGTCGAGGCGGAAGTCGTACCCGTCCTCGCCCAGCTCGCCGATGACCTTGGCGAACGCCGGGTAGCGCCCCGATCCCGCGATGGCGCTCAGCGCCGGCCCCTGGACGTCCATCCACTGGTCCTCCGACAGTCCGGTCGCCGCCGCGATCTGCGCCTCGCGCTCCAGGTTGATCGCGAGGCCCTGCACGTGGCTGTAGAGCAGGATGTGGACGTCGAGCACGGTCGCAGAATCGAGGCCGAGGCCGTCGAGGGCGGCCAGCGCCCAGTCGGCGTGCACGGTCAGCCCGGGCAGCGCCAGCGGCCTGCCGAGCGGGCTGAGCTGCGCCAGCCAGGGATGCCGCCGGAAGATCGCCCACAGCGTCCGGCCCGCGATCTCCAGCCGCTCCCGCCAGTCCCCGGGGCGATCGGCGGGATAGCCCAGCTCTCCGAACGCCGCGTCCGCCATGAGCAGGATCAGGTCGTCCTTGCTTCCCACGTACCGGTACGGCGACATGGCCGCGACCCCGAGCCGGGCCGCCACACCGCGCATCGACAGCGCCGGCAGCCCCTCGGCGTCGGCGATCTCGATGGCCGCCCGTACGACGCGCTCGCGGGTCAGCTCGCGTTCGGCCCCCGTGCCCGGCCGCCGCCGGGCCGCCTCGGCATCGCGTGAGGCCGGCGCCTCGACGCGTACCCGATCTTCCGGCGGTGCGGCGGCTCCCGGCGCGGGCGGGAGGGCCGGGGGCGGCTCCGCGACGACCGTGCCGACGCGGGGTTCGGCCCGGACCAGCCCTTCCCTGCGCAGCTCGGCGAGCGCCCTCGTCGCGGTGGCGAGCGCGACCCCCCACTGCGCGGCCACCTGCCGGGTCGAGGGCACCCGGTCACCGGGCGCCAGCTCGCCCTCGGCGATCCTGCGCCTGAGTTCGGTGGCGATCCTCGCGTACGGCGGCGTCACGTCGATCTCCTCCCTGTACTAGGACAGACTCTATCTGTCCTAGTACACAAATCCACCATAATCCCAGCTTGTGGGGCTTGCGTTTACACCGTACATTCGCCGCATACGGCATCCACACCCCCAAAGGAGCTTCGATGACCAACGTGCTCGTCTCCGGCGCCGGTGTCGCGGGGATCACGCTCGCCTACTGGCTGCGCCGCCACGGCTTCGCCCCGACCGTGGTGGAGCACGCGCCCGGCCTCCGCGCCGGAGGGCAGGCGATCGACATACGCGGCGTCGCACTGGAGGTCGCCGGCCGCACCGGCGTCCTCGACGAGGCGCGGCGCCTGCGCACCGGCCACCGCGGCATGTCCGTGTACGACGGCGAAGGCAACGAGATCATGCGCTCGGAGGAGATGACCTACAGCAGCGGCCGTCTCGACAACGACGACATCGAGCTGCTGCGCGAGGATCTGACCCGCCTGCTCTACGAACGGACGCGCGAAGAGGTCACGTTCCTCTTCGGCGACTCGATCACCGCGCTGGAGCAGGACGAGCGGGGCGTGCTGGCCCGGTTCGAGCACGCCGAGCCGCGCCGGTATGACCTCGTGGTGGGCGCGGACGGGCTGCACTCCACGGTCCGGCGGCTGGCCTTCGGGCCGGAGCGGGAGTTCGTCCACCACCTGGGGACCTACCTGGCCGTCTTCGGCATGGACAACTTCCTCGGGCTGGAGGACTGGCAGGTCTGGATGCAGGACGCGGAGCGCGGGTACGGCGTCTTCCCGGTCCGGGGCAACACCGAGCTGCGAATCACCCTCGGTTTCCAGTCCGAGCCGCTCGACCACCACGACCCCGCGCGGCTTCGGGCGGCCGTGGCCGAGGCGTTCGCGGGCGCGGGCGGGGAGACGCCGAGGCTGCTGAAGGGCATGGAGGAGGCGAGCGACTTCTACTGCGACTCCATGGCCCAGATCCACCTGGACCGATGGTCGTCGGGACGGGTCGCGCTCGTCGGCGACGCCGCCTACTGCCCCTCCCCTCTGTCGGGCCAGGGCACGAGCCTCGCCCTCGTGGGCGCGTACGTGCTGGCCGCCGAGCTGGCGGCGGTGGGAGGCGCGCACGAGGCCGCCTTGGCTCGCTACGAGCGGCGGATGCGGCCCTTCGTGGCGCTCAACCAGGCGCTGGCCACGGAAAACCCGGGCCGTGGGGCCTCCGAGGAGTCGGTCGATCGGGCCAAGGACGCGATCTCCCTGGACGGGTGAGGGTCACGCGGCGCTTTACCCGCCGTCGACCCAGCCAGCACCCACTACGTACGTATGCCTCAAATAGGTATCGATACGGGTGTTTTCCCCCTCGCCACCCCAAGACGCGAGAAGGCAGTCTGAAAACGTCCCAAAGAGTGCATGAGAGTCAGGGGGACCGATCATGTGCCAGCACCACCCTCAGTGCCCGCCGGCGGACGCACCCGACCGCGACGCGGCCTGTCTGATCGCCTTCCACCCGGAGCAGGGATGGGGACTGCTCTGCAACGGTGTTGTGCTCTTCGACGACAGCGGTGAGCTCATGCCGGACGGTCGCAGCATCCCGGCTCGCGCGTCTCTGGGGTGTGCCGCATGAGTCTGCTCTACTGTCCCGTCCGGGACGAATCATCATCCACCACCCGGGGCGGCGACGCGCCCGTGGCCTCGCAGCGCCGGCACTCCGCGGTCCGGCACCGCTGGGAGACGCTGCGGCAGCGGGTCGGCGACCTCGCGATCCAGCTCGTGGACGACCCCGACGTCGAGGCGGCCTCCTGGCGGCTTCCCGCCGACGCCCCCTCCGCCGGGCGGGCCCGGCGACTGGTCGGCGAGCGCCTGAGCGCCTGGGGCATGGAGAACCTGTCCGACGTGACGCAGTTGCTCGTGAGCGAGCTGGTCACGAACGTGCTTCGGCACACCTGCTGTGGCGACCTCGTCGTACGGCTGTCGGCCGTCGAGGGGCTGCTGCGCTGCGAGGTGGAGGACTGCGACGGCGGGACGCCCGAGGTGGCCCGGCCGTCCGCCGCCGACGAGCACGGGCGCGGACTGCGGCTGCTCGAGTCGCTGGCCTGTTGCTGGGGCGCAGAGCGCACCCGCCAGGGCAAGATCATGTGGTTCGAGCTGCCGGCCTACGCCCTTCGCTGACCGGCCCGCTCGTCGCGCCGTCCGCAGCCGGGGCGTCCCCGCGCTCGCTCAGCCGTTCCTGTACCCAGGCGGCGACCTGGGCGCGCGACTTGAACCCGAGCTTGTCGAGAATGTGCTCGATGTGGCCCTCCGCAGTGCGCTGGGAGATGACCAGTCTGCCGGCGATGTCCTTGTTGCTCAGTCCCTCGGCGACAAGGTGCGCGATCTCCGTCTCCCTGCGCGTCAGCGGTGCGATCCGGCCCTCGAACGGCGCGGGCCCGCGGGCGGCGGGCGTCCGTTCGAGCAGGGCGTACGCCAGCGCCTCCTCCCGCGTCAGGGCCGCGCCCCGGGCCACCTCGGCCTGGAAGGCGCGCTCCCCCAGCGCCTCTCGGGTGGCCGTCTCGCACTCGTCGTGCCAGCGGCTCATGTAGCGGAACTCCGCCAGCCGCGCGCCGACGGCCTGCCAGAAGGTCCGTACGACGCCGAGCAGCCGGGCCGCCCGCTCGTACTTCTGCTCGCCGGCCGCGAACCAGGCATGGGCCTCCAGGTTCATGCCCATGCCGAGCTGGTCGCCCACCGCCGTGTTGTAGCGCAGGCTCTCGTTGTCGAACTCGCAGGCCGCGCGCACGTCGTCCCGGTGCCAGGCGTCGATCGCCAGCGCCAGCAGCGCGTACGCCCGGTGCCAGCCCTCGCCGTACAGGTCGCACAGGGCCACGCACTCCTCGGCGAGATCGCGGGCCACCGGACGGGCGAGGAACGCGTTGGCCAGGGCGAGCCGGTTGAGGGCCAGCGCGAGACCGATGGGGTTGCCGACGGCGCGGTGGGCGGTCGCCGCCTCCTCGTATCGCCCCATGCCGCTCTCCAGGTCGCCCCCGGACACGGCCGCCATGCCGGACAGGAACGCGATGTAGCCGAGCGTCACCCGCAGCCCGAGCCGCTCGGCGATCGCCGCGGCCTCCTCCAACCGTGCCAGTGTGGTGGCGCAGTCGCCCCTGAGCAGGGCGATCCAGGCGCCCGCCCACAGCGCGTGGGCGCGCACCTCGCCGGGTTCCGTCGCGACGGCCAGGCTCCGGTCGAACCAGCCGGCCCCCTCCGACAGGTGGTAGCCGCTCCAGTGGTAGAGCAGTTCGGCGGTCATCGCCAGGCCCGTCTCGGCCTCTCCCGGCTCGCGCAGCGACCAGTCCAGGGCCTTGCGGAGGTTGGCGTGGTCGCGCTGCAGGCGTTCCACCCACGACTGCTGGGCGGCGCTGAACAGCTCCGCCCAGGCCCGTGAGGTGATCTTCCGGTAGTAGTCGCGGTGCCGCCGGTGCAGCGTCGCCTCGTCCCCGGAGGCGGCCAGCAGCTCACGGCCGAACTGCCGCACCGTGTCGAGCAGGCAGTAGCGGACCACCCCGTCGGACTCCCGGCGGAGCAGGACCGACTTGTCGACCAGCCCCGCGACGAGTTCGAGCACGTCCTCGCGGGCGATGCCGTCGCCCGCGCACACCTGCTCGGCCGCCTCCAGGTCCAGGCCCCCGGCGAAGACCGACACCCGCTGCCACAGCAGCCGCTCCTGCTCGCTGCACAGCTCGTAGCTCCACTCGAACAGCGCGCGCAGCGTACGCTGCCGGGGCAACGCGGCCCGCGATCCCCCGGTGAGCAGCCGGAACCGGTCGTCCAGCCGATCGAGCACCTGCCCCACCGACAGGGCGCGCAGCCGTACGGCGGCCATCTCGATCGCGAGGGGCAGGCCGTCGAGCCGGCGGCAGATCTCGGCCACCGCCTCCTCGTTCTCCTCGGTCACCTCGAACCCGGGGACGACCGACGCGGCCCGCTCGGCGAACAGCCGGACCGCGTCCGACTCGGCGGGCGGCACCGCCGGATCACCGTCCGGGGTGGACATCGGCAGCGGCGCGAGCTCGACGATCCGCTCGCCGTCGATGCCGAGCGCCTGCCTGCTGGTGGCGAGAACCCGAAGCTCGGGAAGCGCACGGACCAGCGTGTCCACGAGCACCGCGCACTCGGCCAGGACGTGCTCGCAGGTGTCGAGCACGATCAGGGTCTGCCTGCCCCGCAGGCGTTCGGCCAGCGCGTCGAGCGGCGGCCGGGTCGAGTGCTCGTTGACCGACAGCGCCGCGGCCACGGCCTGCGCCAGCAAGTCGGGATCTTCGAGCGCGGCCAGCTCGACCAGCCGTACGCCGCCGGGGAAGCTCCTGCGGACCTCCTCGGCCGCCCGCAGCGCGAGGCGGGTCTTCCCCACCCCGCCCACGCCGATCACCGTGACCACGTGCGAGGTCCCCAGCAGGCGCTTGACCTCGGCCAGCTCGTGCCGGCGCCCCACGAAGCTGGTCACCTCCGCGGGCAGCCCGGCCGGTTCCCCCCTGGCAACCCTCGTTCGCATAGCGGTCATGACGCCCACGCCGCCCCCGTCGTCCGGTACGCCACCCGTCGTGGCACATACCAGCGTACAAACGCGGTTCCGCCCGATCGGGCACCCCGGGCGGGCTCAGCCCTTCATCCGCCGCAGGATCTGCTCGCGCCTGAGCTGCAGGTCGTCGATGAGCGCCTCCTGCTGCTCGACGTTGGTCAGCAGGGTGGCCTTCTCCGCCATGTCCGTGGGCGCGTCCCAGCTCTGCCCGATCTCCTCGCGTATCTGCGTGGTCTCCTTGCGCAGGCGCTCGATCTGGGCGTCCAGTTCGTCGAGCTCCTTCTTGAGCTCCGGATCGTCCATGCCTCACCGTCCCGTTGCGTCACTCGCGTTCGCCATGGCGCGTTCGTCCACCCCATTCCACGAGGACGGGAAACTATTCGGCGACGGCGGCAGGGAGATAGACGGTTTCGCCGGTCGCGCGGGCCCGCTGCGCGGCCGTCAGCCGCGCCACCAGGTAGGCCGGCATGACAGAGGCGGCCTGCTCCGCGGTGAAGAACCCGTAGTCGTCCAGCTCCTCCTCCTGCAGGACCACCCTCGTCCCGTCCTCGCCCGTTCCGTCCTCGCCCGTCCCGTCCTCGAACGTGCCGCAGTCGAACAGGAAGTGGACCAGCGGGATCGGCCGGTCGTCCAGCGGCGGCACCCACTGGACCACGAGGAGTCGGCCCACCGTCCGGGTGAGGCCCAGCTCCTCGGCCAGCTCCCGGCCGCAGGCCGCCTCCGGTGACTCGCCCTCGTCGATGTGGCCGCCCGGCCAACCCCAGTGGTCGCGGTAGCCCGGCTTCACGAGCAGGACCCGCCCGGAGGCGTCGGTGAGGAAACCGGCCGCCGCGGCGGCCACCTTGAACAGCCCCGCGTAGAAGGTGTCCGCCGGGATCATCGCAGCTCCGATCGCATGCCCTGAGCCTAGTAAGGGATGGTCCCCTGAGGGGCGGCGTGCCCTGTCCGGACGAGCGGTGAGGTCGGCTCGTGCTCAGGCCACCGCGTCCAGGCGCGCGCGCAGTTCCCCGGGGAGCACCAGGGCGGCGCCTGCCAGGGCCTCCTCCAGCTGGGCGGTGCTGCTGACGCCGACGATCGGCGTCAGCGGCGGGACCCCCCCGGCCAGCCAGGCGAGCACCACCTGGTTGCGGGTCACGCCGAGCTCGGCTGCCACCTCGGTCAGCACGGCCAGCCGCCGGCTCGTTCCCGGATGGTCGTACGCCTCGGACAGGGGACGGTCGTCGCGCGTGTAGGAGCCGTTGAGCAGCGGAGTGTAGGCCCACAGGGCGACGTCGGGGTGTGCGACGACGTAGTCGAGGATCTCGTCCGTCACCCAGCCGAAGCGGTGGCCCTGGTCGGGCACCTTCGCCCACGGGCGTGGGCTGAGGTAGGAGTGGCGCAACTGCAGGGCGGTGTAGCCCGGCCATCCGTTGGCCTGAGCGATGTGGCGGGCGCGCTCCACCCGCCAGAGCGGGTGGTTGGAGGCGCCGAGGCGGGCCACGGTGCCGGACTCGACGAGCAGCGCCAGCGCCTGCGCGGTCTCCTCCAGCGGCACCGACCGATCCTCCATGTGTGTCCAGAACAGGTCGACGTGATCGGTGCGCAGGCGGCGGAGGCTGTCCTCGGCCGCCGTCTTGATCGCGGAGGCCGACAGCCCCTCCCGGTTGGCGGGCCACTGTCCGCCGCCGACCGGCTGCGCGCCCGCCTTCGTGCTGAGGCGCACGCGGTCACGGAGGCCGGGACGCTTGGCCAGCCATTCACCGATCACTTTCTCACTGTGCCCCCCGGCACCGTTCGGATCGGACCAGAACGCGTAGCAGTTCGCCGTGTCGATCAGGGTGCCGCCCCCGTCGATGAAGCGGTCCAGAAGGTCGAACGCGGTCCGCTTGTCCACCTGGCTGCCGAAGCCCATCGCCCCGAGCGCGAGGTTCACCTGTTCCATATCGTGCTCCCTTCGACCGGAACAGACAGGAGTCTGGTAGCTGGAGTGGACTCAAGGTCAACACGTTGACGGAGAAACCCGTTTCGGGGCGCAGCCGTCAGATGGGCGCCAGGACGAGCTTGCCGCGGACATGCCCTGCCTGGCTGTCGCGATGGGCGGCGGCCGCGTCGGTCAAGGGATAGGCGCGGGCGATGGGCACCGTGATCACGCCTGCCGCCACCAGCGCAATCGTCTCGGTCAGAATGCCGCGCATGTCGTCGGGCTCGCCGTAGGCGAACCGTACGCCCAGTGACTGTGCCGACGCGTCGGCGAGAGTGATGACCCGATCGGGGTTCCCGGTCAACTCCACCAGAGCGGGGAGGGAACCACGCCCCGAGGCGTCGACGGCGGCGTCCACACCGCCGGTGACCACAGCGCGGATTCGGTCAGCCAGGCCGTCGCCGTAGCTCACGGGGACGACCCCGAGAGAGCGCAGGTAGTCGTGGTTGCGCGGGCCGGCCGTGCCGATCACCGTGAGCCCGCGAAGCCGGGCGACCTGGGCTGCGACGGTTCCCACGCCACCGGCCGCGCCGTCGATCACGATCGTCTCGCCCTGCGCCAGGCGGAGCTGGGCGAGAGCGTGATGAGCAGTGACGCCGGCCACGGGCAGAGCGGCTGCGACCTCCCAGCACACCGTGGCAGGTTTCACCGCGATGGCATCGCGGCTCGCCAGCGCCAGTTCGGCGTAACTCCCGGAGGCCGCCTTGCCGAAGACCTCGTCTCCGACGGCGACATCGGTCACGTCCGGCCCGACGGACTCGACGATCCCGGCCACGTCGACACCGGGGACGGCCGGAAACCGCACCGGCATCACCGCGGCCATGACGCCGCTGCGGACCTTCCAGTCGATCGGGTTGACACCGGCGGCGCGGACGGCGATCCGAACCTGCCCCGGGCCGGGGTCGGGCACCTCGCACCGGCCCACGCGCAGGACCTCGGCATCGCCGTACTCGGAGAACATGACAGCCCGGCAGATCCGTTTCATAGCTCCCTTTCCCAGGTGGCACCACATTGGCGAACAGGGCCCCGGTCCACGCGTTTCACCGAAGCCACGCAGCCGGCGACCGACACCGGAAGAGTGAACCGGTCCGCCGGTCCGGTAAAATACGGTCCATTGGTCCATTTACGCAAGGGAGCGTGGCCCGTGACCGAACGCGCCGATGCCGCTCGCAACCGCGCCGCCGTGCTGACCGCCGCGGAAGCGCTTTTCCAGCGAGAGGACCTCGAGCATGTCAGCCTGGCCCGCATCGCCCAGGCCGCCGGCGTCGGCAAGGCCACGGTCATGCGCCGCTTCGGCGACCTGCTGGGACTGGTCGAAGCGCTCATCGCGCCACGCGTCGCCGCCCTGCAGGACCGCGTGCGATCGGGAGAGCCCCCACTCGGACCCGGCGGAGACGCCGGTGCACGGCTCCACGCCTACCTCGATGCCCTGTTCGACTTCGTCGCGGACAACCGCACGCTGATCCGCGCATTGGAGCACTACGGACCGCACGCCTACTACGACAACCCCGCCAGCCAGTTCTGGATCGACGAACTCACCGACCGGATCCGTGCCGCCCGGCCCTCCGTCGACGCCGGCTACCTCGCGTACGCCGTCTTCACCGCACTCCGCGCCGACGTCATCGACTACCTCCGTCAGCATCGGCACATGGACAGCGAACGTATTCGCGCAGGTGTGCACGCCCTCGCCGATCCGCCGGACCCCGGCCCGGTCTCCACGAGTTCCGATCCCCAGTAGGGGATGTCCCCTAGATCGCGCGGAGGAGGGCGTACGCCCCGGGCAGTATGCGCGATCTGGTCTGCACGCCCGATGTCCCGCCCTTGATCGATTCCTACCGTGTGAGGCAGTCGGGAAAAGGGGAGGCCATGAGAGGCCGCAGGAACTTCGCCGCCGCCATCGGCGGCTGGAGCGCGCGCCACCGCTGGTGGGCGCTGCTCATCTGGATCGCGTTCGTCGCCGTCGCGACGGTCGCGGGCAACGCCGCCGGCACGGTGGAGATGCGCGGCTACGAATCCGCGACCGGCGACTCGCGCCAGGCCGAGCAGATCCTCGACGGCGCGGCGTTCAAGAACGTGGCCGGCGAGGTCGTGCTGGTCCAGACCCGCACGGGGACGGCGACCGTGACCGACCCGGCCTTCCGCCGGGCGGTCGAGGACGTCAAGAAGGCCGTCGAGGCCACCGGCCAGGTCGAGCACGTACGCACGCCGTACGACAAGGAGCCCTCGCCGGTGACGCCGGACCGGCGCACGACGCTGGTCCAGTTCGACATGAAGGGCGACGGCGCCACGGCGGAGGAGCGGATCCAGCCGGTGCTCGACGCGGTGGCCAGGGTGCAGGGGGCGCACCCGGACCTGCGCGTGGAGGAGGCCGGATCGGCCAGCGCGGACAAGCTGATCGGCGAGGCCCTCGGTAAGGACTTCGTCCGGGCCGAGCAGCTCTCGCTGCCCATCACGCTCGGCATCCTGCTCGCCGCGTTCGGCGCGCTGCTGGCCGCGATCGTGCCCGTCGCGCTGGCGATGACGGCGATCTTCGCGGCCACCGGGCTGCTGGCCTTCACCAGCCACCTCCTGCACGTCGACTCCGCCACGACCAACGTGATGCTGCTCATCGGCCTCGCCGTCGGGGTGGACTACTCGCTCTTCTACATCATGCGCGAGCGGGAGGAGCGGGCGAAGGGCCGGAGCAAGAAGCGGGCGATCGAGATCGCGGCGGCCACCTCGGGACGCGCCGTGCTGGTCTCCGGGATCACCGTCATCGTCGCCATGGCCGGCATGTTCCTCACCGGCGACGGCGTCTTCATGGGCTTCGCCGAGGGCACGATCCTCGTGGTGCTCACGGCCGTCACCGGCTCGCTGACCGTGCTGCCCGCCCTCCTTTCGCTGATCGGCGACAAGATCAACTCCCGCGTGATCCACGGCACCGTACGGGCCCTCAGCGGTGGCCGAATCACCTGGCGGCGGATCCTCGGCGTGCGCGGCGGCCAGAGCCGGGTCTGGGGGGCGATCATGCGCCCGGTGCTGCGCCGCCCGCTCGTCTCCGCGCTCCTCGCCGGTGGTCTGCTGGTCGGCCTGGCGATCCCGGCCTTCCAGCTGAAGACCGGCACGCAGACCATCGACGACCTGCAGGGCGACTACCAGATCGCCGAGACGTTCAAGCGGATCGACAAGGCGTTCCCCGGTGGCAACGAGCCCGCGGTCGTCGTGGTCGAGGCCGCCGACGTGACGACGCCCGCGTTTACCGCGAAGATCGAGGACTTCAAGCGGCGGGCGCTGGCCACCGGCGAGGCCAACGAGCCCTTCGCCGTCGCCGTGAACCCCGCGAAGACCGTGGCGAAGATCAGTATCGGCATCAAGGGCACCGGCGCCGACGAGGTGTCCGAGCACGCGATCCGCACGCTGCGCGACGAGGTCGTGCCGGCCACCCTCCCCGGCGCGCACGTCACCGGCAACACCGCGGGCTCGATGGACTTCAACGAGCAACTCGGCCGCAGGATCCCGCTGGTGTTCGCGTTCGTGCTGCTGCTGGCGTTCGTGCTGCTACTGGTCTCGTTCCGCTCACTCGTCGTGGCGGTCAAGGCCATCGCGCTCAACCTGCTGTCCGTCGCCGCCGCGTACGGCGTGCTCGTGCTGGTCTTCCAGAAGGGGTACGGCGAGAGCCTGCTGGGCTTCCACTCGACCGGGACGATCACCAACTGGCTACCGCTGTTCCTCTTCGTGATCCTCTTCGGGCTGTCGATGGACTACCACGTCTTCATCCTCAGCCGGATCAGGGAGGCGTACGACAGGGGCATGAGCACCGAGGACGCCGTGGTGTTCGGGATCAGGAGCACGGCGGCCGTGGTGACCAGCGCCGCGCTCATCATGGTGGCGGTGTTCGCGACGTTCGCCACGCTGTCGCTGCTGACGTTCATGCAACTGGGCATCGGCCTGGCGGCGGCCGTGCTGATCGACGCCACCGTCGTCCGCGCGGTGCTGCTGCCCGCGACGATGAAGCTGCTCGGCGACTGGAACTGGTACCTGCCGCGCTGGCTCGACTGGCTGCCGCGGTTGTCGCACGGCGACGACGCGGCCGAGGAGGCCCCGGAAGAGCGGGTCCCCGCCCTCGTCTGACACTCCGGCCCGTGCGCCGGAGCGGTGACCCTGCCGTTCCGGCGCACGCGCGACAGAGGTCACGCAAGGGGCAAGAAGCACATAACGGTAAAATGCGTCTACGTGGTGCACACGGGTGAGAACAGTCGTAAACCTCTGATCTACTGGACCGCCGGTGTGCTCGCGTACATGGTCGCCGTCTTCCACCGCCAGTCGCTCGGCGTGACCGGGATCGACGCGGCGACGAGGTTCGGGGTCGGGTCGGCGGCGCTGTCCACCCTCGCGATGCTGCAGCTGCTCGTCTACGCGGCCATGCAGATCCCCGTCGGCGTCCTGGTCGACCGCCTCGGTTCCAAGCGCATGCTGCTCATCGGCGCGGCGGTCATGGCCCTCGGCCAGCTTCTGTTCGCCGTCGCCACCGGCCTGGGGGCGGCCGTCGCCGGAAGGGTGCTGGTCGGCTGCGGCGACGCGATGACGTTCATCAGCGTGATCCGCGTGGTCAACGTCTGGTTCCCGCCGCGCCGCAACCCGCTGATCGTCCAGCTCACCGGCATCCTCGGCCAGTTCGGCGCGGTCGTGTCGGCCGTGCCGCTGATCACCTCGCTGCACGCGTACGGCTGGACGCCGACCTTCCTGTGGGCGGGCGGCCTGGGGGCGGTGACCCTGGCCGCCGTCGGCCTCTTCCTGCGCGACCGGCGGCCGGAACGCGCGCCCGCGGCGCTCGGCGTGCGGGCGGCCTGGGCGGAGCCGGGCACCCGCCTCGGGATGTGGACCCACGCCGCGACCCAGTGCTCGTCCGCGGCGTTCACGATCCTGTGGGGCTATCCCTTCCTGGTGCAGGGCCAGGGCCTGTCCCCGCGTACGGCCGGCGTGCTGCTGACCACGCTGACACTGCTCGCGATGGGCTGCGGGCCGCTGCTCGGCCACCTCGCGGGGCGCTTCCCGCTGCGCCGTTCGTGGATTGTGCTCACGGTCATCGGCGCCACGGCCGGCGCGTGGACGCTCGTCCTCCTGTGGCCCGGCCCCGCCCCGCTGTGGACGCTCGGGCTGCTCATGCTGGCCCTCGCCACGAACGGCCCCGGCTCGATGGTCGGCTTCGACTACGCCCGCACGTTCAACCCGGCCGAGCGCATCGGCGTGGCCACCGGCATCGTCAACGGCGGCGGCTTCGCCGCCTCGATGTCCCTGATCGCGCTCGTCGGCGTCGTCATGGACCTGCAGGGCGACTTCCGCTGGGCGTTCGCCGTGCAGTATCCGATCTGGCTGCTCGGGGCCGTACAGGTGATCCGCTACCGCGCCCGCGCCCGCCGCCGCACCACCCTTCACCCTGCCCCCGCTCCGGCCCCTGCCTAGCGGAAGCTGCCGAGGCTACGAAGGCCGTATGAGTTCGACCAGACCCGGCGAAATCTTGGCGAGCTTCTTGTCTGCCGTGAGAAGCGCCATGGCTCCGCTCTCGTGAGCTGTCGCGAGGATCAGCGCATCGGGAACTCGTACCGAAAGGTCCCCGCCCGGATCTGAGCGGCAGCCTCGGCGGTGGCCTCAGAGGGCAACAAAACATCGTCAAGACCCGCTTCCCGGAACCTGCGCAGAGCCATCTCCGCTGCGGGGCCCCTCCGGATCGCACCTACCCGGCATTCGCTCCAGGTGATCAGGGAGATGGCGAACAAAGCTCCCCGGGCCTCCCATGCTTCAGCGGCCTCGCCCGCGTCCGCGTGCAGGACGTCCCCGGGATCCAGTAACCCGCTCACGATGTTCGTGTCCAGCAACACCAGGGGTCGGCCGGTCATTGCCAGCTGTCCCTGCTGTTCTCCACGTCCACCGCATCCGTGAAGCCCGGGATGGTTCCTATCACACCCTTGAAACGACTGCGATGGCGGCGAATCACGATGTGGTCGTCCTCGTCCGCGATATCGACCGCGTCCCCTGGCCCGAGACCCAGCTTGCGCAGGAGGGAGACCGGAAGGGTGACCTGGTTCTTACGAGAGATGCGCGCAGGCCCCCTCCGGGTCGACGGGTTCGCGTCCTCCATAAGCTTTACCGTTGCCGCCATGAGTAAAGGCTAAACACCATCACTCTGTGCACACAAGCGGATTCGCAGAGCTATCAGATGGTCCGCTGGAGCCCCACGAAGGGGTCGGGGAAGTGGGCGGGGGCGAGGACGGCGGCACGGGCGAGGATGTCCTTGCGCGTCCGTACGGCGAGGTCGGGGTCCTCGTCGTACACGTAGCGGATCGCCGGATCGGCCAGCTGGACGGGGTGGTGCAGGGCGTCGCCGCTCATGATGACGTCTCCCGCCTCGACGATCTGGTGGCCGGGCGTGTGGCCGGGCGCGTGCACCACCCGGACGCCGGGCACGGGTTCCACGTCCCCGTCGACGACGTCGAGCAGGTCCCGCAGGGGATCGAGGATCAGTTCGCGCACCGGGTCGGCGGCCCACTCGACCTCCGCGCGCTGCACGAGATGGCGGGCGTTCGGGAAGGCGGGAGCGCCGTCCACGACCGCGCCGCCCATGTGGTCGCTGTGCAGGTGGGTCAGCACCACGACGTCCACGTCGGCCGGAGCGGCCCCGGCGGCGGCCAGTTCCCCGATGAGGCGGCCGGGCAGGGGCGCCCAGGTCGCGGGCGAGCCGACACCGCCGATCCCGGCGTCCACCAGGACCGTGCGGCCCGCCGCCCGCACCAGGAAGCAGTGGAAGTGCAGCACCCACTCCTCGTCGGGATCGAACGCCGCACCGGCGAACATCTCGGGCAGCGGCTTGCGGATCGGTTCCTTCATGGGACCCACGGCATCGCAAAGCGGGACGATCTCGACACCGGCCACGATTCTCGGCTCTTGCGGCATCGCACCACGATAGAAGAAGCGTCGGGTTCAGCGGGCGGCGACAGGGACGGGCGTGTAGTCGACGTCGAGGTCGGCCGCGTAGACGGCGCGCTCACAGTGGGCGCAGCGGTAGAGGATCGGACCCTCGTCGAGTTCGGTGCGGCAGCGCGGGCAGCGGCGGCGGGTGCGGGTCATCGTGGTCTCCCCCTTCGAAAAGTTCCTTGCGCATTCATGGAACCTCCGGCGGCTTGCCGTACTCCTGCAGCCGACTTGTCGCCGGGTCGCAGTCCCGCGCGGGGTGGATGATGGACGGGTGCTCGCCGACGTCATCGACCACCTCGTCTGCCCGGCCTGCCGTACGGCGATCCACCTGGCCGAGGGATCGGTCAGGTGCGCGCGCGGCCACTCCTTCGACGTGGCGCGGCAGGGGTATGTGAACATGCTCACCCGCCCGGCCGGCACGGCCGACACGCCCGCCATGGTGGCCGCGCGGGCCCGCTTCCTTGAGGCGGGCCACTACGCCCCGCTGGCCCGCCGCCTCGCCCGGCTGTGCGCGGGCGCCGCCGTGGTCGCCGACGCCGGCGCGGGCACCGGCTACTACCTGGCCGCGGCGCTGGACCAGGACGCGGTGGGCATCGCGATCGACGTGTCCAAGCACGCGCTGAAACGGGCCGCCCGCGCGCACCCCCGCATCGGCGCCGTGGTGGCGGACGTGTGGCGGCCGATCCCCGTCGGCGACGACCGCGTGGACGTGCTGCTCAACGTCTTCGCGCCGCGCAACGCGGAGGAGTTCGCCCGGGTGCTGCGGCCCGGCGGCTCCCTGGTCGTCGTCACACCCGGCCCCGGCCACCTGAGCCCGCTCGTCGAGCGTCTCGGCCTGCTGAGCGTGGACGAGGACAAGGACCGCCGCCTGGAGGACGCCCTGGGCGGCCGGTTCGCCCGCATCGCGGAGGAGACCGAGGAGATCGTGCTCTCCCTCGGCCACGACGAGGTCGAGGCGGTGGTCGGCATGGGCCCGAGCGCCTGGCACACGCGCCCCGAGGAGCTGGCCGCGAAGATCGCCGCGCTGCCCGGCCCCATGCCGGTGACCGCGTCCTTCCACATCACGCGCTGGACGGTGCTGCCCTGACCAGGCGAGCCTGGCCTGCGACCACCTGACCACGCGGCGCGGATCACGAGCGCGGGATCGCCACGCCTCTGGTGCGCAGCGCGGGGGTGACCGCCGCGACCGCGCCCAGCAGGAAGCAGATCGCGATCACCGAGACGACCGGCAGCCACGGGACGTCGAAGGCGAAGAACCCGGCCAGGCGCAGCAGGGCCGCCTCCAGTCCCAGCAGGGCGAGCGCGGTGGCCGCGAACCCCAGCACCACTCCGACCGCCACCACCGCCAGCGCCTCGGCCACGACGTATCGCAGCACCTGCGCCCGGGTCGCTCCCAGCAGCCGCAGGCCGCCCCGCTCCGCCGCGCGGTCGGAGGCCGCCATCAGCAGCGTGTTGACCAGCGCGATCACGGTGTAGCAGAGCATGATCCCCAGCACGGCCAGCAGGCCGAGCCGGCTGGCCGAGGCCTGCCGGTCGCCGGACTCCCGCACCCACTCGGCCCTGCTCACCGCGCGGGCGTTGTGGCCGTGTACGGCCTGTTCGAGCGCGGCCCGTACGGCCGGGGCCGCCACTGCCCGGCGCGGCGTCACGTACGCGACGGAGGGCAGCGCGGAGAAGGCGTGGGCGGGCGTGACATAGGCGTCGGCGGGCGAATCGTCCCCGAGCACGCCGGTCACCGTCAGCGTGACCGGGCTGCCGTCGGCCCGCCACATGCGCACGCGCTGCCCCAGGCTCAGCTCCCAGGTCCGGGAGACGACGATCGTGTCGTCGCGCAGCCCGGCCGCCGATCCTGCGACCAGCGGGACCGACAGCGCCGTGGACAGCGTGCCCGGCTCGACGGCCTGGGCGGGCCTGCGGATGAGCTGGGTGTCGCCTTCGAGCGTGTAGACGCTGGTCTCGGTCTCGGTGGCGACGTCCACACCGGGGATCGCCCGCAGCCGCTGGACGAGCTGCCGGTCAAGTCCGGCGTCCCCGTCGGCGAGCACCAGGTAGTCGGCGCGCACCGGCCGGGTCCGCAGCGCCGACTTGGCGGCGTCGGTCATCGCGGCCCCGCCCAGCAGCGAGGCCGCCAGCGCCACGGTGACCAGGACGGGCGCGGCCGTGGCGGCGGTCCGCCTGGCCGAGGCCGCCGTCCCGCCCGCGACCACGACGCCGCCGGCGCCGCGCAGCCGCTCCAGCGGCGCGACGAGCAGGCAGGTGACGGGCCGCACGAAGACCGGCGCGAGCAGGCCCAGCGCGGCGATGAGCAGCATGACGATCGGCATGAAGGTCTTGTTGTTCGTGGCCGACCCGGGATCGCCGACGGCGTTCACCGCCATGCTGACCACCGCCGTGCCCAGCAGGCCCAGCCCGGCGATCCACCGGCCCCAGGTCATCGCACGGGGCTCTACCGCCGCCTCGCGCAGCGCCTCGGCGGGCCGCACCCGCCCGGCCCGCCGCGCGGCCACGGCCACGCCGGTCACGGCGACCAGCACTCCGGTGCCGAAGGCCACCCAGGCGGGCACGGACGACCGCGACGGCGTCAGCCACTCCGGCGCCATCCCGAGCGCGACCAACCGGTCGAGGATCGGCCGGGTGGCCAGCGGACCGAGGAACGCGCCGACCGCGGAGGCGGCCACCGCGACGAGGGCGGCCTCGCCGTACATCATCCGCCTGACCTGGCCCGCGGTCGCGCCGATGGTCCGCAGCAGGGCGAACTCGCGCCGCCGCTGCCCCACCGCGAACGCGAACGTGGACGAGACCACGAAGATCGCGATGAAGGCGGCGAACCCGGCGGCGATGCCGACGATCGTGTTGGCGTTGTTGCGCGCCCGCTCGTCGGCCTCGCGGGACGGATCGGCCAGCGCCCGGTCCTGCCCGGTCAGCACCCGCGCCGCCCCCGCCACCGCCTTCGTCACCTCGGCGGCGGGCCGCCACAGCGCGAGCGCGTCCACGCGTGGCGACAGCCGGGCGGCCCGCGTGTCGGCGAAGAACACCGTGGGCTGCGGCCCCGCCGTCGTGATGCCCACGACCCGGTACGTCTCGATCCCGGACGCGGTGACCACCGGCACCCGCGTCCCGACCAGCGCCCGCGCCCCGGCGGCCGCCCGCCGCCGCTCGGGCCCGGTCCCCTCGCTGATCGCGATCTCGCCGTCCCCCGAGGGCGCGCGACCCGCGACGAGCGTCTGCGGGGCCGTACGGGCGGCCGACCAGGGCCTGCCCACCGCCGCCGGCCCGTCCGAGAGCCGCGCGGGGAAGACCCGGTCCACCACCGCGCCGGGGAAGCGGGCGACCAGGTCGTCCCCGAGGCCGCGCGGCTCGGCCAGGGGCGCGCTGCTGCCGCCCCGCCAGGTGTCCACGGTGAGCCTCTCGTCGGGCACGACCACGACGGGCGCGGCGGCGTACCGCTGCGGACCCCGCGCGGGCGACGTGACGCTGGAGGCCAGCACCTGGCCGAGCGCGGCGATCAACGCGGCGCCCAGCGCCAGCGCGGCGAAGGTGCCCGCGAAGGAGATCCAGCGCGTACGCAGCGTAGACCAGGCGATCCTCAGCACGACGCCTCCAGCTGCAGCATCCGGGTGGCGACCAGTTCGGCTGTGGGCTCGTACAGCTCGCCGAACACGCGGCCGTCGGCCAGGAACACGACCCGGTCGGCGTACGAGGCCGCCACGGGGTCATGGGTGACCATGACGATGGTCTGGGCCTGCCGGTCCACCAGCGTGCGCAGCAGGCGCAGCACGTCGCGGCTGGTGTTGGCGTCGAGGGCGCCGGTCGGCTCGTCGGCGAAGAGCACGGCGGGGCGGGTGACCAGCGCCCGCGCGATGGCCACCCGCTGCTGCTGCCCGCCCGACATCTCGGCGGGCCGGTGCCCGGCGCGCTCGGCCAGGCCCACGGCGCCCAGGCTCTGCCGCACCAACTCCCGGTCGGGGCGCCGCCCGGCGAGCCGCAGCGGCAGGCCCACGTTCTGCTCAGCCGTGAGCGAGGGCAGCAGGTTGAACGACTGGAACACGAAGCCGATCCGGTCCCTGCGCAGCAGCGTCAGCTTCCGGTCGCCGAGTGCGGCCAGGTCGCGGCCGTCCACGACCACCCGGCCCGTGCTGGGCCGGTCCAGCCCGGCCGCGCACTGCAGCAGCGTCGACTTGCCCGACCCCGAGGGTCCCATCACGGCGGTGAACGTGCCGGCGCCGAAGCCGATCGTGACGTCGTCCAGCGCCGTGACGCCGTGTGCGTAGTGTTTGGTGACCCCGATGAGATCGACCGCTTGCGTGTTGTTGTTCACCCTGAGAACGCTAGGAATCGCGATGTCCGGGCGGTATCGGACACATGACTAGTGCCCCTCCCTCGTCGGTCGCGACACTAGGATGCCCTGGTGCTGTGGGGCCGTGCGACCGATCAAGCGGTGATCGACGGCTTGCTCGAGCGGGCGCGTGCCGGACGCTCCGGCGTCCTCGTGGTCGGGGGCGATCCGGGCATCGGCAAGACGTCGCTGCTGGCCTACGCCGGGGAGCGCGCCCAGGACATGCGCGTGCTGCGCGGCGTCGGCGTCGAGACCGAGGCGGAGATCCCGTTCGCCTCGCTCCACCTGCTGCTCGGGCACGGGCTCGATCGGCTGGACGCGCTGCCCGAGCCGCAGTCGGCCGCCCTGCGCGGCGCCTTCGGCCTGGCCCCGGTGACCAACCGGCTCCTGGTGGGCCTGGCCGTGCTGTCGCTGCTGGCCGAGCTGGCCGAGGGCGGGCCGCTGCTGTGCCTGGTCGACGACGCGCAGTGGCTCGACCAGGAGTCGGCGCAGGCGCTGCGCTTCGCGGCCCACCGGCTGCACGCCGAGGGCATCGTCATGATCTTCGCCGCGCGCGACGGCTTCGCCCCTTCGGGTCTGCCCGAGCACCGGCTGTCGGGCATCGACGAGGGCAGCGCCGCCACGCTGCTCGCCCACGCGGCCCCCGGGCTCGCCCCCGGCACGCGCGACCGCGTCATCGAGGAGAGCTGCGGCAACCCGCTCGCCCTGCTCGAGCTCCCGCGTACGGACCTGCCCGCCTACGACCGGAGCCCGCTGCCGCTGCCCGCCCGCATCCAGCAGGCGTACGAGGCCCGCATCGCCGAACTTCCCCAGGACGCCCAGAAGGCGCTGCTGGTCACCGCGCTCACCGACGGAGGCGACCTGGACGTGATCGTACGGGCGGGCCGGGAGCTGGGAATCGCGCCCGCCGCCCTGGGCGTGGCCGAGAAGTCCGGCCTGGTCAGGATCGACGGCGGGCGGGTCGCCTTCACCCACCCCCTCATGCGCGCGGCGGCCTTCCGGCACGGCACCTACGATCTGCGGCTGGAGGTCCACGCGATCCTGGCGCGGCTGCTCGAGCATCAGCCGGACCGGCGGGCCTGGCACCTGGCCGCCGCCGCCACCGGCCCCGACGAGACGGCGGCGCTGGCGCTGGAGCAGGCCGCGCGGCGCGCCCGGGAGCGCGACGGCAACGCCGGGGCCTGCGCCGCGCTGGAGCGGGCCGCCGAGCTCACCGAGGACCACGCGCTCAGGGCGGGGCGGCTGACCGAGGCCGCCGTCGCCGCCGCCGACGCGGGCCAGGCCAGCCGGGCCAAGGACCTGGTCGAGCGCGCCGCCGCGCTGGTCACCGACCCCCGTTCCCGCGCGCGGCTGTCCGACCTACGCGCCAGGATCGCGTTCGACGAGGGCGCCCCCCACCTGGCCCACGACCTGCTGATGGCGGGCGCGGAAGAGCTGACGGCGCTCACGATGGCGGACGCGGAGGGCTCCGAAGGGCCGGACTCCGACGGGCAGGACTTCGACGGGCAGGCGCGGCAGGACCGGATCGCGGCCGGGCTCATGCTGACCGACGCCGCGCGCAACGCCTGGCAGCTCAGCGACCCGGCCAGGGTCGCCGAGGCGGCCGAACGCCTGCACAAGCTCGGCTTGCGTCCGGAGGACGGCCTCGACCCCGCCGTCCAGGCCGTGACCGGCGCGGCCGTGCTGCTGCGGCAGGGACCGGCGCAGGGGCTCCCGATCATGCGCGACATGGTCGCCAGGGGCGGCCGGATCGCCTCCGGCGCGCACACGTTCCGGATCAACGCGGCCTTCGTCGCCCCGCTCGTCGGCGACTTCAGGACCGGGCACGACATCTCGGCCGCCATGGCCGCGGAGTGCCGGGCCGCCGGCGACATCGGCAAACTTCCCCTGGTCCACGTCACGCTCGCCGCCGCCGAGCTGTATCTGGGCAGGTTCAGGGACGCCGAGGCCACCGCGGCCGAGGGCCTGCGGCTCACCTCCTACACCGGGCAGCACAACCGGGCGGGCTACCTGGAGGGCACGCTGGCGTGGCTGGCGGCCGTACGGGGAGAGGCGGACCGGTGCGCCGAGCTGGCCGCCCGATCGCGCGACCGCTTCGACGCCAACCACATCGTCAACGGCCTGGCGTGGGCCGAGTGGGCGCTGGCCCTGCTCGACCTCGGCCAGGGCCGGTTCGCCGAGGCTCTCGACCGGCTCGACGCGGCCATGACCGGCCCGGTGCGCCACCAGATCCAGGCCGTCTACTTCGCCCCCGACCAGATCGAGGCGGCCGTACGGCTCGGGCTGCCCGCGCGCGAGCCGCTGCGCCGGTTCGAGGAGTGGGCGACGGCCTCGGGGCAGGACTGGGCGCAGGCCGTCCTGCACCGCTGCCGCGCCCTGCTCGAAACCGACTGGGAGCGGGCGCACCAGGAGTTCGACGCCGCCGTACGGCTCCACGCCGGCAGCGGCCGTCCCTGGGAGGCGGCCCGCACCAGGCTCGCCTTCGGGGAGCGCCTGCGCAGGGAGCGCGACAAGGGCAGCGCCCGGCCGCATCTGCGGGCCGCGTGGGAGACCTTCGAGCGGCTGGGCGCCCGCCCGTGGGCCGAGCGCGCCCGCACCGAGCTGCGCGCCACCGGAGACACCAGCTCCCCTGCCGCGCGTACGGAAGCGCTGTCCGCGCTGTCCCCGCAGGAACTGCAGATCGTGCGGCTGGCCGCCAAGGGCCTGACCAACCGGGAGATCGGGGCGCAGTTGTTCCTCAGCCCGAAGACCGTCAGCTACCACCTCTATCGGGCGTTTCCGAAGCTCAACGTGGCCAGCCGCGCCCAGCTCGCCGGCCTGGACCTGTCCTGATCGGCGCGCCGCCCGAACTCGTGGCCCGACATCGCCCGTTTGTCAGGCATTGTCGCGTCTGGCGGGACATACTGAACCCGACCCCGTAGGAGCACTGGGGAGGCCGGCATGAAGGCCGAGGAACGCTGGCAGGCCAGGTTCCGGGCACCGCGGGTGACCCTGCCCACGTGGGCGCGCCAGGCGCCGCAGCGTGCCGTCTACCGCGGCAACGCCTCCGGCTCCTGGGAGATCTACGCCTGGGACCGGTCGAGCGGCCAGACCCGCCAGGTCACCGACCGCCCCCGAGGCACCCGGTATGGCGCGATCGACCCCACCGGCCACTGGATCTGGTGGTTCGGCGACATACACGGCGGCATACACGGCGACACGGACGGCGACGGACACGGCGTGTGGTCGCGCCAGCCGTTCCACGGCGGCCCGGACGTGCCCCTGGCCATGCCGCCCGGCCACCCCTGCGGGCTCGCGCTCTCCTCGGACGGCGCCGCGGCCGTGGGCCGCTCCTCCCGGGACGGCTTCGAGATCCTGCTGGCCAGGCCCGGGAGCGAGCCGGTCAGGCTGTATCGCCACCACGAGTACGCCGCGGTCGCGGACATGTCGCTCGACGGCTCGCTCATCGCGGTCAACCACAGCGAGCACGGCGACGTCCTGCACCCGGCCGTACGGGTCATCAGGGCGAACGGCTCGACGGTCGCCGAGCTGAACGACGGACCGGGCAGGGGCGTGACCGGCGGCAGGTTCGCCCCCGTCCCCGGCGACCGGCGCCTGCTCGTCCTGCACGAGCGCCGGGGCCGCCGCGAACCGCTCGTGTGGGACCCGGTGACCGGCGAGCAGCGGGAGATCTGGCTGCGGGTGCGCGGCGAGATCTCCGCGGACTGGTACGACGACGGCCGCGCGCTGCTCATCATCCACACCCAGCGGGGACGCACGGAACTGCTGCGCTACGACCTCGCCGGAGGCGGCCTCACCCCGATCGAGAGCCCGCACGGGGTGATCGAGGCGGCCGCGCCCCGCCCCGACGGCACCGTCGAGTACGCCTGGTCGAGCGCCGCCCACCCACCGGTCGTCAAGTCGAGCAACGGCCACGTGGTCTTCAGTCCCGGGCGCACGCCTCCGCCGTCCGTGCCGCTCGAGGACATCGACGTGGAGGGCCCGGGCGGGCGCATCCACGCCCTCGTCTCCCGGCCGGAGCGGGTGGCCGCGCCGTACCCGACGGTGTTCCTCCTGCGCAGCGTGCTGCCGGGGTTCGGCGGCGGCCCGGGCGGCCAGGACGACGACTCGTTCCGGCCGCAGGTCGCCGCGTGGGTCGACAGCGGTTTCGCGGTGATCAGGGTGAACCACCGCGGCTCGGCCGGGTATGGCTCGGCCTGGCGCGACGCCCTGCGCGGCGAGGTCGGCCACATCGAGCTGGCCGACGTGGCGGCGGTGCGCGAGTGGGCGGTGGAGCGCGGCATCGCCGACCCCGATCGCCTCGTGCTCGCCGGCACGGCGTGGGGCGGTTACCTGACCCTGCTGGCGCTCGGCACCCAGCCGAAGTCGTGGGCGGCGGGGATCGCCGCCGTGCCCATCGCCGACCACGCGGCGGCGTACGAGGACGAGGCCGAATGCCTGCGCGCCGCGCACCGGGCGCTGCTGGGCGGCTCCCCGGCCGAGGTGCCCGAGCGGTACGCCGCGTCCTCCCCGATCACCTACGCCGACATGGTGGAGGCCCCGCTGCTGATCCTCACGGGGGCGAACGACCCGCGCTGCCCGGCACGGCAGGTGGAGCACTACGTGCGGGCCCTGGCGGACCACGGCAGGGAGGCGTCCGTCTACCGGTACGACACCGGACCGGGCACATCGAGGGTGGAGGAGCGGGTGCACCAGATGGCCGCGTCCATCGACTTCGCCGTCCGCACTCTGGCCGCTCGCCGATAGCCCCCGGCTCAGCCAGGTCTAGGGCGCGCGCAGGACGAGGATGGCCAGGTCGTCGGCGCTCGGCTCGGGCGCGAAGTCCTGCACGGCGCGGCGGATGCGCTCGGCCACCGCGCGGGCGGACAGGTCGATGCACTCGGCCAGCAGCTTGGCCAGGCCGCCGTCGTCGTCGAGCAGCCGGCCGCCCGACCGCCGCTCGGTCACCCCGTCGGTCACGCCCAGCAGCACGTCGCCGGGGGTGAGCCGCAGGTTGTCCTCCTGGAACTTGGCCTCGGGGAACACCCCGAGCAGCGACTGCGGCGAGGCGACGACCTCGACGACGCCGTTCGGCCGCAGGCGCAGGGCCTCCGGATGCCCGGCCGAGACGAGGCGGATGTCGAGTCCCTCCGGCACGACCGTGATCTGGCCGTGCAGCAGCGTCAGGAAACGGGCGCGCTCCCCCTCCTCCAGGATGGCCTGGTTGAGCCGGCCCACGACGGCGGCCACGCCGTACCCCTCGCGGGCGAGCAGGCGGAGCGTGTGACGGGCCAGCCCGGTGACCGCCGCGGCCTCGGGCCCGGTACCGCAGACGTCGCCGATCGCGAAGCGCCAGACCCCGTCCGCGATCGGGAACAGGTCGTAGAAGTCGCCGCCGACCTCGTTGTTCTCCCCGGCCGGCTCGTAGATGACATGGAAGTCGAGCCCGGGGGTCGTGGGCTCGTCGGGCGGCAGGAGGCTGCGCTGCAGCGCTCTGTTGGCCGCCGCCTGCTGCGCGTACAGTCGGGCGTTGTCGAGCGCGAGCGCCGCGCGCCGGCTGAGGTCCTCGGCGATCTGCATGGCCTCGTCGGGGAAGCGGTCGCGCCGGCCCAGGCACATCACGCCGAGCCGCCGCCCCCGGGCGGTCAGCGGGTAGGCCAGCGCCTGCCACTCGCTCATCGGCAGCACGGCGGGGTCGTCGTCCCCCGGCAGCGCGATCTCCTCCAGCTCGTCGCGCATGGTGTCGATCTGGGTCTCGTCCGCGTGCCAGAGGTAGGCGGGCCGCAGCTCCCCCAGCCCGTCCGGGTCGGTGTAGACGGCACACCAGCTCGCCAGGCGCGGCACCACGATCTGCGCGATGATCGCCGGGACCATCTCCGGGTTGAGCGTGCCCGCGAGCAGGTCGCTCGCGTCCGCGAGGAAGCCCAGCCAGCCCGGGCCGTGCGCGGCCTCGAGCAGCCACTCGTCGCTCTGCACCGGCTCCCCGCCCGGAAGTTCCAGGCGGGCCCAGCGGGTGCGCAGCGCCGAGGTGAACGTGACGCCCCACGTGGTGGCGTCGGCCGGCGGCCCGAAGTCCTGGCCGTCCGTCTTCTCCCGCACCTCCACCTGGATGGACTCGCCGTGGTGGAGCCACACGACCTCGAAGGGCGCGCCGGCCGCCTCCGCGACCAGTTCGCCCACCAGACGCTCGGCCTCGGGGTACACCGACATCGCGGCCCACGCCGTCATCACCTCGCGCGTGAACCGCTTCACTTCGGGTACGGCCGTCTCACCCGGCGTGAAGGACGCCGCCAGGACGGCTCGAGGGGTAGTTGTCACCACCATTGTGCTTACCACACTTTCGCCTGACCTCGGGTCAAGCAAGGGGGCCCCGCACCCCACGGAACGTGACAGACTGGCATGGAGTCCGCGGCTGGACAGGCCGTACGAGGCCCCACGCCTTGGTCGCGTCAGCCCCGTCGGGGTAAAGGAGGCTAAATGTCGCCCGCCAACGCCGAGCTGGCCGGGACCGAACGGGTCTACCGCGAATCCGATCTCGTTCCCTTCCTGGAGACGCTCATCACATGGCGTGACGGCGACTTCCGCCGCCGCGTCTCCCACGCCCCGCCGGGAATCCTCAGCGAGATCCGGCTGCTGCTCAACGAGGTCGCGGACCGGCGCGAACACCTGGCCAACGAGCTGGCCCGGGTGCGCCGCGAGATCGTCAAGGAGGGCCGTTTCACCGAACGGCTGAGCCCCGGGCCGGGCGTCGGCGCGTGGGCGGAGAGCGTGGGCTCGGTCAACGATCTCATCGACGCCATCGTGACGCCGGTCAGCGGGGCCGCCGACGTCATCGACGCGGTGGCCAAGGGCGACCTGTCCCGCAGGATCGACGTGGACCGCGCGGCCCGGGGCGAGGTACGCCGCCTGGGCAAGGCCATCAACGGCATGGTCGACCAGCTCTCGCTGTTCACCTCCGAGGTGACACGGGTCACCCGTGACCTCGGCACCGAGGGCAAGCTGGGCGGCCGGGCCAACCTGCGCGGCATGTCGGGAAGCTGGCGCGACCTCACCGAGGCCGTCAACACGATGTCCGACCGCGTCTCCGCGCAGGTCCGCGACATCGCCGAGGTGACGACCGGGGTCGCCCGCGGCGACCTGAGCCGCAAGGTCACCGTCGACGCCGTCGGCGAGATGCTGGAGCTGAAGCACACCGTCAACACGATGGTCGACCAGCTCTCGGCGTTCGCCGAGGAGGTGACCCGGGTGGCCCGCGAGGTGGGCACCGAGGGCAAGCTGGGCGGGCAGGCACAGGTGCGCGGTGTGTCGGGCGTCTGGAAGGACCTCACCGACAACGTCAACTTCATGGCCAACAACCTGACCTCTCAGGTGCGGCAGATCGCGGTCGTCTCCACCGCCGTCGCCAAGGGCGACCTGTCCAGGAAGATCACCGTGGACGCCCAGGGTGAGATCCTGGAGCTCAAGGAGACCCTCAACACGATGGTCGACCAGCTCTCGGCGTTCGCCGACGAGGTGACCCGGGTGGCCCGCGAGGTCGGCACCGAGGGCAAGCTGGGCGGCCGCGCCGAAGTGAAGGGCGTGTCGGGCGTCTGGAAGGACCTCACCGACAACGTCAACTCGATGGCCAACAACCTGACCTACCAGGTGCGCAACATCGCCCAGGTCACCACCGCCGTCGCCAACGGCGACTTCACCCGCAAGATCGACGTCGACGCCCAGGGCGAGATGCTCGAACTCAAGAGCACCATGAACACCATGGTCGACCAGCTGTCGTCCTTCGCCTCGGAGGTGACCCGCGTCGCCCGCGAGGTCGGCACCGAGGGACGGCTGGGCGGCCAGGCGCAGGTGCGCGGCGTGTCGGGTATCTGGAAGGACCTCACCGACAACGTCAACTTCATGGCGAACAACCTGACGTCGCAGATCCGTCAGATCGCCGTCGTCTCCACCGCCGTGGCGCAGGGCAACCTGTCCAAGAAGATCACCGTGGACGCCCAGGGCGAGATCCTGGAGCTCAAGGACACGATGAACACGATGGTGGACCAGCTGTCCGCCTTCGCCGACGAGGTGACCCGCGTCGCCCGCGAGGTCGGCACCGAGGGACGGCTGGGCGGCCAGGCACGCGTCCCCGGCGTGTCGGGCGTCTGGAAGGACCTCACCGACAACGTCAACTCGATGGCCAACAACTTCACCTATCAGGTGCGCAACATCGCCCAGGTCACCACCGCCGTCGCCAACGGCGACCTGACCCGCAAGATCGACGTCGACGCCCAGGGCGAGATCCTCGAACTCAAGAGCACCATGAACACCATGGTCGACCAGCTGTCGTCCTTCGCCTCCGAGGTGACCCGCGTCGCCCGCGAGGTCGGCTCGGAGGGCCAGCTCGGCGGCCAGGCCCGGGTCGAGGGCGTCGAGGGCACCTGGAAGCGGCTCACCGAGAGCGTGAACGAACTGGCCGGCAACCTGACCACCCAGGTGCGTGCGATCGCCGAGGTGACCAGCGCCGTCGCCAGGGGCGACCTCACCCGGTCGATCACCGTGGAGGCGCCGGGCGAGCTGGCCCAGCTCAAGGACAACATCAACACGATGGTCGCCACCCTGCGCGAGACGACCAAGACCAACCAGGAGCAGGACTGGCTCAAGTCCAACCTGGCCCGGATCTCGCGCCTGATGCAGGGCCACCGCGACCTGATGGAGGTCGCCCGGCTGATCATGAGCGAGCTCACCCCGCTCGTCTCGGCCAGCCACGGCGCCTGTTACCTCTACGACGACGGCCGGCTCAACCTCATCGCCGGCTACGGCATCCAGCCGGGCTCGACCCCCAAGCCGAACTTCGAGCTGGGCGAGGGGATCATCGGCCAGGCCGCGCTGGAGGCCAAGCAGATCATCCTCGAGGGTGTGCCGGTCGACTCGATCACGGTCGAGACCGGGCTCAGCCGGTCGAACCCGGCGCAGATCGTCGTGCTGCCGATCCTCTTCGAGAACAAGGTGCTCGGCGTCCTGGAAATGGCCTCGTTCCGGCAGTTCAGCGAGGTGCACCTGGCGTTCCTCACCCAGCTCGTCGAGACCATCGGCGTCACGATCAACACGATCATGGCGAACTCCCGGACCGAGGACCTGCTCACCGAGTCGCAGCGGCTCGCGATCGAGCTGCAGGAGCGCTCCGACGAGCTCCAGCGCCAGCAGGAGGAGCTGCGCCGGTCCAACGCCGAACTGGAGGACAAGGCGGCGCTGCTGGCCAAGCAGAACCGCGCCATCGAGATCCAGAACTTCCAGATCGAGCAGGCCCGGCGGACGCTGGAGGAGCGGGCCGAGCAGCTCGCGGTGTCCTCGCGCTACAAGTCCGAGTTCCTGGCGAACATGTCCCACGAGCTGCGCACCCCGCTGAACAGCCTGCTCGTGCTCGCCAAGCTGCTGACGGAGAACAACGAGGGCAACCTGACCTCGCAGCAGGTCGAGTTCGCCCGGACGATCCACGACGCCGGCTCCGCGCTGCTGCAGCTGATCAACGACATCCTCGACCTGTCCAAGGTCGAGGCGGGCCGCATGGACATCCATCCGCAGTCGATGTCGCTGTCCGCGCTTGTCGACTACATGGAGGCCACCTTCGCGCCGCTCGCGCAGGACAAGGGCCTGTCGTTCACCGTCCAGGTCGATCCCTCCGTGCCCAACGACCTGCGCAGCGACGAGCAGCGGCTGCAGCAGGTGCTGCGCAACCTGCTGTCCAACGCGGTGAAGTTCACCCACGAAGGCGAGGTCCGGCTGGAAGTCACCAGCGCGCCCGCCGACGTGCCGTACGTGGACGAGAAGCTGCAGGGCTCGCAGGAGGACATGCTGGCCTTCAGGGTCGTGGACACCGGCATCGGCATCGCGCCGGACAAGCTCGAAGTGATCTTCGAGCAGTTCCGCCAGGCCGACGGCACGACGAGCCGCAAGTACGGCGGCACCGGTCTCGGCCTGTCGATCTGCCGGGAGATCGCCCGCCTCCTCGGCGGCGAGATCCACGTCCAGAGCGCCCCCGGAGAGGGCAGCACGTTCACGCTGTACCTGCCCCCGAACTACTCGGGGCCGCTCGCCGCACCCGACGGCGGCGCGATCGCCACGCCCGTGGAGCCGGAGGGCCGCGCCGACGAGGTGCCCGACCTGCACATCAAGGACATCCTCCCGGAGATCCCCCTCCCGACCGACCTGCCGGTCCCCCAGTACGCGCCGCTGGTGGACGGCCACGACTGGCAGGGGGACGACCCGCTGTCCGGGGCCAAGATCCTCATCGTGGACGACGACATCCGCAACGTCTTCGCGCTGACCAGCGTGCTGGAGCGGCACGGCTCGACCGTCGTGTACGCCGAGAACGGCCGCGAGGGCATCGAGCAGCTCGAACGCAACGAGGACGTGGCGCTCGTGCTGATGGACATCATGATGCCCGAGATGGACGGCTGGGCCACGACCTCGGCGATCCGCACGATGCCGCAGTTCGCCGACCTGCCGATCATCGCCCTGACGGCGAAGGTCATGCGGGGAGACCGCGAGAAGAGCATCTCGTCGGGCGCCTCCGATTACGTGCCCAAGCCCGTCGACGTCGACCGGCTGCTCGAACGGCTGCGCGGATGGCTCATGCGCGGCCGCAACGGGGGCACAGAACGAACGAGGGGCGTGCCGTCCCCAGAGGCCCGAGACTCCCAGGAGGCATGATCGATGCCTGACCGCGCCAGGGTCCTGCTGGTCGACGACCGCGAGGAGAACCTGATCGCCCTGGAGGCGATCCTCAGCTCGCTGGACGTCGTGCCCATACGGGCCCGGTCCGGAGAGGAGGCGTTGAAGGCCCTCCTGTCGACCGACTTCGCTCTGATCCTGCTCGACGTGCGCATGCCGGGCATGGACGGTTTCGAGACCGCCGCGCACATCAAACGGAGAGAGCGCACCAGGAACATCCCGATCATCTTCCTGACCGTGGTCGACAGCGCCCCCGACTACGCCTTCCGGGGGTACGCCGCCGGGGCCGTGGACTACCTCACCAAACCGTTCGACCCCTGGGTGCTGCGCGCCAAGGTCGCCGTGTTCGTGGAGCTCTACACGATGAACCGGCGGCTCACCGAGCAGGCGGCGCTCCTGCGCGAACGCCTGTCGAACGAGCTGCCGGGCGGCGGCGACCACACCTCCGTGCTGGCAGAGCTGTCCAGCCGCGTCACCGCGGTCGAGGACGAGCTACGGCGGGTGCGGGAGCTGGCCGACAAGTCCGGTGACGCGCCCCTGAACGGCGCCGTCACCGAGCTCGGCGAGCGCGTCGCCCACCTTCGGGCCGGCTTCGACGCCCTCGGCTGACACCGCCGCGTACGCGCCGCATCCAGGCATGGCCGAGGACGGGGCGCCTCCGCCCGGGTCGGGATGAGCGTGGCGCGGCGACACACCCCGCTGCGCTCCTCCCCGGCTCACCCGGTGCGACCACGACGGACGGCCGGGTCAGCGGCGGGCGCGCTCCAGGGCGTCCCAGAAGCCGCGGCGCAGGGCGTGCCGGACCTCGTCGTGCAGCAGGAAGTCGATCGGCAGCGAGGACCCCTGCAGCAGGCGGGCCTCGAGATCGGACGGCATCCGGGGCTTGCGGGCGAGCACGGCCTCCAGCCACAGCGCGGGAGCGTCCCTTGCGACCGACTCGCCGAAGTCGTGGCCCTCCTTGTGCGCCGCCTTCACCGCCTCGGCGAGCGTCGTGGTGCCTCCCGTATGGACCGGCACCGGAGCGGGCTGTGGACCCGTGTACGGCCCCAGCTGGGAGGGGGAGTAGCCGGCGGCGGAGCCGGAGCCGTACTGGCTCTGCACCGGGCTGCTCGGCGGCGTCTGGACTCCCGAGGGCGGCGACGGCGGGGTGGACGCAGGCGGAGCCGGCAGCGGAGTGCTCCCGGGCGGCTGAGCCTGGCGCTGCTGCTGGGACGGCTGTACGGGCGGCTGCGGGGACTCCGGCGAGTAGGCGTTGTAGACCGGTGGGGACGGCTGCGCGGGAAGGGCCGGACGCGCGTGGGCGGCGGAGGACCGCCCGCCGCTGTGCGCCCCCGTGCCGTGCGCGCCGGTGCCGTGGGCGCCGCCTTCCTGGGCACCGCTTCCCTGGGTGCCGTTCGCGTGGGGGCCGCTTCCCTGGGTGCCGCTTCCCTGGGTGCCGGTTCCCTGGGTGCTCGTGCCGTGCGACCCGCCGCTGTGGGTGCCCGTGCCGGGTATCCCCGTGGCGTGCGGTTGGGTGACGTTCGACGCCGCGCCGAAAGCGCCCGGGTCGTGCGACGCGCTCTGCGAGGGGGTGCCGTGCGATCCCGTCACCGGGGTCGCCCCGCCGTGCAGGCCGGCGGCGTGGCTCCCCTGCGACTGGCCGCTGTTCTGGTGTGACCCGTTCGGCTGTGACCCGTTCGGCTGTGTCCCGTTCTGATGGGAGCCGGTGAGGTGGGTTCCGTTGGACAGCGAACCGTTGCCGTGGGGGACGAGGCCGTTGCCGTGGGACTGGCCGTTGCCGAGGCCGGGACCGGGGTCCGCTCCGGTGAGCATCGTGACGTACGGCCGGAGATGGCCGCTCGCGATCTCGACGAGGTCGTCGCACTCCTGCCGCAGGGTGCGCGCCGCCGACCAGGCGCCGTCGGCCGCGATCTGCATGACGGTCACGCGGATGCCGAGGTCCTGCGCGTCGCTCACCACCTGAGCGAGGTCCTCGTCGCCGCTGACCACGACCGCGTCGCAGACCGCGTTGTTGCGCGCCAGGGTCATGAGGTCGCGGTGGACCTGGGCGTCCACGCCCTCCCGCCGGCCCGGCCGGATCCGGCCGAGGCGGAGCTTGAGCCCGGGGATGTCCGCCAGCACGTCGTGCTCCGGCGTACGGCGGCCCTCGACGGTCGCCTCGTACCAGTAGCAACGCAGAAGCGGCAGGCCCGTGCGCTCTCTTGACAGGTTGGTCAGGAGCTGCAGCAGGCCCGGATAGTCCCAGGAGACGGCCTCGCGATGGCGGGTCCCATGGACGGCCATCGCGCCGTCTGCCAGCAAGTAGCCGGCGTCAACGAACAGCGCGCAGCGATCCACGCGACACCGCCCTTCCTACGTGGCTCTCTCAGGGTAGACAAGCGTGTCTTCCCGCGAGGGTGATTCCCGGCGATTCAGCCCTCGCCCGCCTGGTGGGGGGATCGGGACGCCCACAACCCCTGGGATCGGAAGCGTTCACGCCGACCGTACCAGTTTGTCCAGGTATCGCCTCCCACCAATTTGTTATGGAAAAAACGGGCGAGGGGACGGCCGGCGATGAAGCCGCAGAACCCGCGACGGCCGGCTCCTCTCCCCGCAGTGAGGGGAGCTGTCAAGACCACGTTCTCGCGCTCACGACCGCGACGCCGAAGAAGACGGGGTCGCGCCGGGTGGCGAGCTGGAGTGCGGGGTGGGGCCCCAGGAGGGCGTGAAGCGTGTCGACCGCGACGCCTCCGGCGTCTCCTTGGTCCAGGACACCCTCCCGGCTACGGTCCTCCCGGTCCCCGCGAGCGCGATCACCCATGGTGACGACCCCCGCCCTGACCCCCTCGCCGTTCCACACCATCAGGTCGATCCGCGCGGGCGCGCCCCCGGGGGCGAGGCCGTCGAGGGGGAGCCGCAGGGACTTCTCCTCGCTCCCGATGACCGCCGCGGCGTCCAGGACCACGGCCCGCGTGTACGGCTGTCGCGCGTCCTCGGCCATCACCACCAGGCCCCAGGCCGCGTGCCGGACCGTTCCCGTACGCGCCGGGACGCCCGCGACCCACCAGCGGCCTCCACCCGCCGAGCGGACGAGAGAGGTCACGTCGGCGAACGCCTGATAACCGGACCCGGTGGGCAGATTCCGCCGGGCGACCTCGGCGGCGTGCAGGGTCGCGTATCCCGGCATCCCCGGAGCGCGCACCCGGATGTCCTCCGCGGGAACCGCCCCCCGGCCGCCGCCCGACCAGTAGAGGCCCGCCCACAACACCTGGTCTCCGGCGGGCAGGTCGAGATCGGCGCAACTGGACGTACGCGTCGAGGGGTCCCTGTCGAGGTCGATCGGCACGCTCACGCCCGAGTCCCGGTCCCGGCCGCCCCCGGCGGCTCCGCAGGGAGCGGCCGGCGCGGCGGAGCTCACAAGCGTGTTGCCCACGACCCGGGCGAGGAGGCGGCCGTCCGCGGCGAAGCGCGCGGCCGCACCCGAGGCGCGCACCCCCACGGTCGATTCGGCGATGGTCTCCAGCCGCCCCGACCGCACCCGAACCGTGAAGGCCCGGCCCGTGGGCGCGTCCGCCGCCACGGCCACCTTCAGGAAGATCGCCGTCACCTCGCCGGCGGCGAGCGGTCCCCGGACACACCGCACCACTTGGCCCGACGCCACGCGGCCCAACGCCTCACACGACCAGCCGTCGCCCGCGCCGTTTCCCGTCCGCGCGCGCTCCGTGCGCCCGTCCGCCGCGCGCCCCTGACCGGCGCCGTCGCTCGCCTTGCGGTCCTCCCGTATGGCACCGTCCTGCCCCACGATGCCCGGCTTCGCCTCGTGGCCCTGTCGCGTACCGCCGCCCGCCGCGCGGCTGCGGCCTCCGCGCCCGTCCTGACCCAGGTAGCGGACGCCGGGCGGGAGGGTCACCGTCGCGGTGACTTCGCCGGTGGCCGCGTCGCCCGCGTTGCGCAGCCGTACGGCGACGAGCCCGGACTGTCCGCGAAGCAGGGCGCCGAGCGGATCGACGGCGGCGACGAGCGCCTCTTTCGCCTTCCTCCCGCCGCCTGCGGCCTTCTGGGCTCCGGTGTCGCTCCGGTCCGATCGGGCATGCTCACGGGCCTCACGGCCGCGCTCCCCGGCCTGCGGGCGGCCCTGTGCGGTTCCTGGCCGCACGAGGGGGGCGCGATCGGTGGCCGGGCGGCCTGCCTGAGACTCAGTGCGCTCACGGGCCCGCTCCGGCGCCTGCGGCCGTGCCCCGGCCTGCGCGCGAGCCCGGGCGCTGCTTTGGGCACGGCCCTGGCCACTCCCCTGGGCACTGCCCTGCACGCGCGTCTGGGCACTGCTTTGGGCACCGCTCTGCGCGGAGGCCTGGGCGCGATGTTCCTGGTAGGGGTGCCGGGAGAGCCGGCCTCGCACCTGCTGCCGCTCGGGGGCCGATGCCCGTGAGGCGTCCGCGTGGCGAGAGTCCTGGTCCCGACCGGCGAGGACGGTGGTCGTATCCGGCTCGCTCACCACACGCCCGCCCGCCTGTCCCCCGCCGTCCTGCCCGCGACCCGTGAGACGCCCGGTCTCGCGGCCGGCACCCGCGTGCTGTCCGCCTGCGGGGCCTCGGACACCGGAGGCCGCCGATCGCCCGTCGTCGCGGCGTGGGCTCCGGTGATCCTCGCCCGCCCTGCCGCGGCCGGACAGCGATCCCGCGGCACCCTGGGCCGGTTCGCCCCGCGCCGTGTCTTCCCGCGCCGTGTCTTCCCGCGCGGTGGCACCCCGCCCTGTGGCATCCCGTGCCGTGGGCTCCTCTCGCGGCGGCTGCCGATCGGCACCGGGTGTGACCCCGCCGCTGATCTCGGGCATGCCGAGCGCGATGCCCGCGCTCGGCCCGTCGGCACCGTTTACTGCCGCCGGATCGTCCGCGGTCTCCGGCGTCGGGGTGCTCACGGCCGTCCGGGACTCCTGGGCGCTCGGCCTCCGCGGGTCGTACGGCGACGGGGTGCCCGCCGATCCGGCCTGGCCGGTGGCGGCCCGCGACCGCGAGGCGGCGCTGTCCGCGGGCTGCGGGCGGTCCAGGGCCCGCGTTCCGTCCTGACCTCCGGAGCTGCCGGTGAAGAGCATGCCCGTCGGCTGGGCGACGAGCAGGAAGGCGGCCGTCGCCAGGGCGGCCACGGCGATGCCTCCCAGCACCGCCCGATGCGGCGTCGGCACGCCCCGCACCAGTGCGGACAGCCGCGCCAGCGCCGCCCGCGCACGGGCGAACGCCACCCGCGGCACCCCACCCGCCTTCGGGCCCACCTTCGCGAACACGCGCCTGGTCATCACCCGCACACGGCCGTACATCGCCCCCGGCGCCGCACTCACCGTCGCGCACGCGCGCCGGGTCGTCGTGCGGGCCCGGCCGAGCGCCCCGCGCAGCAGCGCGTCCGCCCGTCCGCGCGCACGCCCTGCCGGGCCCGTTCCGCCCCGGGCGGTCCGAACGGCCCCCCTCATGCGGCGGTCCGCGCGGCTCGTCAACGCCCCCATGTGATGACGCACGGCTTCCAGCCGCGCCCGCGCCCTGCTGCCCACCCTGCCGCCTGCCCTGCCACCCGCCCGGCCGTTCGGCCCGTGCCCGCTCGTGCCGCTCGTCCTGCCTCCGCCGTACGGCCGTGAGCCCGTGGCGGTCACGGCGGCGAGGTCGGCGAGGTACTCGTCCACGGCCGGCCCGGCGACGAGCTGGCCGACGACGGCCCGCAGTTCCTGCGTGAGATCGACGAGCTGGAGGAAGACCGACCGGCAGTCGATGCACTCGGCCACGTGGGCGTCGACCGCGCCGGCCTCCTGCTTGGGCAGGCCGTTCTCGACATAGCGCAGGATCATGGACAGGATCGGCCGGCACTCGGCACGTGGGCCGTTCTCCAGGTGCAGCCGCAGGTATGCCTCCCGCAGGCCCTGACGGGCCCTCCGGGTGAGAAGGGCCACGGCCCTGCCCGACAGGCCGACCAGCGGGCCCGTGTCGGCGGGCCTGCCGCCCTCGATCTCCACGTGCCACAGCACCGCGCGCCAGCGTTCCGGCAGCGAGCGGTACGCCCGGGCGAGCGGCGAGCGCTCCAGCCCCGTGAGTTCGGGATCCACATAGAGGGAGTCGCCGTCGGCCAGGTCGACCACTCCGGCGGCGGCGTAGCGGCGCACCGACGCGAGGAGGTAGGGCCGGAACGCGCAGGCGGGCCCACCGCCCCGCCGCACCACGTCGAGAATTCTCGCGAAGGTCTCGACGAGGAGGTCCTCGACGGCGTCCTCGCTCTGCACGACCTGCCGGGCCAGGGATCGCGCGGCGCCCCAGTGCCGCCGGTAGAGCGTCCCGAAGGCCGTCGTGTCGCCTCCCCGCACGGCCTCAAGCAGTTCCATGTCGGTATGCCGGACTTCTCTACGCATTGCGACCTCGCGATTACGATGAGTTGCACGGCGATACATTCCGCAGTCCGTGTCCTGGCTAAACCGCTGGGGCCTCTTTACTCTCAGTAGTCTTCGCACGCCACACCGGGCCACCCGGCCCGTACGGCCCGCACGGCGGGACCGGCCGTACGCTGAGCCTCATGAGTGACCGCGAGAGACTGCTGGACGAGATCAAGAACAAGGGCATCGTGCACGGCCGGGTCGTGCTGTCCTCCGGCAAGGAGGCCGACTGGTACGTCGATCTGCGCCGCATCACCCTGGACGGCGTGGCGGCGCCGCTGGTGGGCCGCGTGATGCTGGACCTCACCGAGGACCTGGACTACGAGGCGGTCGGCGGTCTCACGCTGGGCGCCGACCCGGTGGCGACGTCGATGCTGCACGCCGCGGCGGCCCGTGGCCGCACGCTCGACGCGTTCGTGGTGCGCAAGGCGGGCAAGGCTCACGGCCTGCAGCGCAGGATCGAGGGTCCGGACGTCGCCGGACGCCGGGTGCTCGCGGTGGAGGACACCACCACGACGGGCGGGTCCGTGCTCACCGCGGTGGAGGCGTTGCGCGAGGCCGGTGCGCAGGTCGTGGGCATCGCGACGATCGTGCACCGGGGCGGCGACGAGGCGCTGGCCGCGACCGGCGTGCCGTACCGCTCCGCCTACTCGCTCACTGATTTGGGGATCGCTTCACACTGAACGCCTGCCGCTCACCGGCCGGCCCGGGGGACCTGGCGGTTCCGTTCTCGAAGAGCTGCACCGTGCTCGCGTCGTCGAGGACGACGTCGAGTTCGGGCTGGAAGTAGGACGCCTGCTCGCCCCGGGCCAGGTCCCGGTCGATGAGCACGTCGCCGCCGGGCACGCGGACGAACACGGGACACCGGTCGGCCCGGCAGACCACGCGGACGGTGGGCACGCGGGGCGTGGAGGGCTCGGCGGAAGGCTCGGGCGAGGGCCGCGCCGACGGGGTGGAGACCGCGCCGGAGGCGGGCTCCTCCGAGCCGAACGTGGACAGCAGCGCTCTCGCGCCCACCACGATGACGGCGAGCAGCAGCACGGCCGCCAGACCGACCAGCGCCAGTCTGGCGATGCCAAGGGGATCAGACCTGTGGCGTCCCACAATCGGGAGAGTAGCGGGTGTGAGGCATATCTCAGTACTGACCGGTCACTTCTTGTGCGGCAGCACCTTCCCGCAGGTCATCCGCCGACACCCCGTAGGCGCCGGCCCACCGCCGGCGCGAGCCGCCGGCGGCTTTACCGGGGGGCGTGGTGGCGGCCCTTGGGGGCGGCCGTGGCGGCCCGGCGGTTCTTCATGACCTCGCGCACAATCGGGATCACCGAGAGAAGGACGACGACGAAGACCCCGGGAAGGATGTATTTGTCGATGCCCTCGACCTTGCTGCCGAGGAAATAGCCGAGCAGCAGCAGGGCCTCGACCCAGACGACACCGCCGAGGGCGTTCCAGACGAAGAAGCGGCGCGCGTCCATCTCCAGCACGCCGGCCACCGGGTTCATGAAGGTGCGCACGATCGGCATGAACCGCGCGGCGACCACGGCCTTCGCGGGACCGAACTTCTCGAAGTAGAACTCCGCCTTCTCGACGTGCTCCCTCTTGAACAGCCGGGAGTCCGGCTTGTCGAACATCTTCCTGCCGAACTTCGCCCCCAGGAAGTGGCCCAACTGCGCTCCCGCGATCGCCGCCAGCGGTGCGCCGATCAGCAGGGTGGGCAGGGACAGAGGCGCGATCCCGAATCCCTGCGCGGCGGCGGCGGTGCTGAAAATTCCAGCGGTCACCAGCAGCGAGTCACCGGGCAGGAAGAACCCGACGAGCAGCCCCGTCTCGGCGAATACGATGGCGATGACGCCGATCGTCGCGAAGGCGCCGAGCATGCTCAGCCACCACTTCGGGTCAAGAAGGTCCAAGAGCACGTCCACGGGGCGAGCCTACCTGTCCCGGATGAGATGAGACTGAGAAGCGGCAGGGCTGTGGAAAACCGTGAATCGCGGAATGACCGTGGGTTTCCCGGTGCCCCACATACCCGGCTTTCCCGATCGGCCTGGCCTTCGGGATACTTGCCACGCCGCATACCGTCAGAAGGAGATGACTTCGCATGCCTATCGCGACTCCAGAGGTCTACGCCGAGATGCTCGACCGCGCCAAAGCGGGCGGCTTCGCGTACCCGGCGATCAACGTGACCTCGTCGCAGACCCTGCACGCCGCGCTGCGCGGCTTCGCGGAGGCGGAAAGTGACGGGATCATCCAGGTGTCGACCGGTGGCGCGGAGTTCCTCTCCGGCACCACCGTGAAGGACATGGTCACCGGGTCGGTGGCGTTCGCCGAGTTCGCCCGTGTGGTCGCCGAGAAGTACCCGGTGACGGTGGCGCTGCACACCGACCACTGCCCGAAGGACAAGCTCGGCTCGTTCGTCCGCCCGCTGCTGGAGATCTCCGCCGAGCGCGTCGCGCGCGGCCAGGACCCGCTGTTCCAGTCGCACATGTGGGACGGCTCCGCCGTGCCGCTGGACGAGAACCTCCAGATCGCCAGCGAGCTGCTCGACAAGACCGCGGCCGCCAAGGTCGTCCTCGAGATCGAGATCGGCGTGGTCGGCGGTGAGGAGGACGGCATCGTCGGCGAGATCAACGAGAAGCTCTACACGACGCCGGAGGACGCGCTGGCCGTCGCCGAGACCCTCGGGCTGGGCGAGCGTGGCCGCTACATCGTGGCCGCCACCTTCGGCAACGTCCACGGCGTGTACAAGCCGGGCCACGTCAAGCTGCGCCCGAGCGTGCTCAAGGAGATCCAGGACGCCGTCGGCGCCAAGTACGGCAAGGAGAAGCCGTTCTCGCTGGTCTTCCACGGCGGCTCCGGCTCCACCCTGGAGGAGATCCGCGAGGCGATCTCGTACGGCGTGGTGAAGATGAACATCGACACCGACACGCAGTACGCCTTCACCCGTCCGATCGTGGACCACATGTTCCGCAACTACGACGGCGTGCTGAAGGTCGACGGCGAGGTCGGCAACAAGAAGGCCTACGACCCGCGCGCGTACGGCAAGGCCGCCGAGGCCGGCATGGCCGCGCGCGTCGTCGAGGCGTGCCAGCAGCTCAACTCCGCGGGCACCAAGATCAAGTAAGGGAACGGCCCGGCGGGAAACCCGAAGATCCATTCTTGTATCGATCTTCGGTTCCCGCCGGGACGCCCATACCCCTACGGCTCTTGGACAGGTAAGACTGTCCCCATGGAATCGCACGAGAACCTCCTTGCCGGCCCGCCGCCCACCTTGCTGCCGGACACCCCCGAGGCGCGGCAGATGCTCGAGTCGGGCGCCAAGGCGGCCGACGTGGCCGCGCGCTTCCCCGCCTACTCCGCGGCCTGGGGCGCCCTGGCGGACGACTACTTCGCGGCGGGCCACGCCGTCACCTCCTACGCCTTCGCGCGTACCGGCTACCACCGGGGGCTCGACCAGCTCCGCCGGGCCGGTTGGAAGGGCCACGGGCCGATCCCCTGGGAGCACGAGCCGAACCAGGGGTTCCTGCGTTGCCTGAACGCCCTCGCCCGGGCCGCGAACGCCATCGGCGAGAAGGACGAGGCCGAGCGCTGCGCCCAGTTCCTGCGTGACAGCAGCCCGGCGGCAGCGGAGGCGCTCACCGCGAACTCCTGAACGACCCCTGGACGACCACCCGGACGAACCACCTGAACAGGGCCGCACAGGGGGTCGTACGCGGAACGGCGTGCCCGTCTCGCGACTTAAGACTCCGTTCACCGTCCGCATGCCCCTCAGGTAGTCTCTGTGTGCAAGAGGCCCCTGCCGCGCTTGCGTCAGGGGCTTTCGTCTTGGTGCGGGAGTAGAACCAATGCCGGCTGTCGTTCTCGTTGGCGCCCAGTGGGGCGATGAGGGCAAGGGGAAGGCCACCGACCTGCTGGGCGGTGACGTCGACTACGTCGTCCGTTACCAGGGTGGCAACAACGCGGGCCACACCGTCGTCATCGGCGACCAGAAGTACGCGTTGCACCTGCTGCCGACGGGAGTGCTGTCGCCCGACGTGGTGCCGGTGATCGGCAACGGCGTGGTCGTCGACCCGGGCGTGCTGCTCAGCGAGATCGACGGGCTGGCCGAGCGGGGCATCTCCTGCGACCGGCTGCTGATCTCGGCCAACGCGCACCTGATCATGCCCCAGCACAAGGCCATCGACAAGGTCAGCGAGCGTTTCCTCGGCAAGGCCAAGATCGGCACGACGGGCCGCGGCATCGGCCCGGCGTACGGCGACAAGATCTACCGCATGGGCATCCGGGTCCAGGACCTGCTCGACCCCGGCATCCTCGGCAAGAAGATCGAGGCCGCGGTGGGCGAGAAGAACCAGATCCTCACCAAGATCTACAACCGCCGTGGGCTCGACCCGGCGAAGGTGCTGGAGGAGTACCTCGGCTACGCCGAGCGGCTGCGCCCCCACATCGCCGACACCTCGCTCGTGCTCTCGCAGGCGCTCGACCAGGACAAGGTCGTGCTGCTGGAGGGCGGGCAGGGCACACTGCTCGACATCGACCACGGCACCTACCCCTTCGTGACCTCCAGCTCCCCCACCTCGGGCGGCGCCTGCGCCGGTTCCGGCATCCCGCCGACCCGCCTGACCAGGATCATCGGCATCCTCAAGGCGTACACCACGCGCGTGGGATCGGGGCCGTTCCCGACCGAGCTGCTGGACGAGCAGGGCGACTGGCTGCGTCAGACCGGCGGCGAGTACGGCGTGACCACCGGCCGCAACCGCCGCTGCGGCTGGTTCGACGCGGTCATCGCGCGGTACGCCACCCGGATCAACGGCGTGACCGACTTCTTCCTGACCAAGCTCGACGTGCTGTCCGGGCTGGAGCGGATCCCTGTCTGCGTGGCGTACGACGTCGACGGCGTCCGCCACGACGAGATCCCCATGACGCAGACCGAGTTCCACCACGCCACGCCGATCTACGAGGAGCTGCCCGGCTGGCAGGAGGACATCACCAGCGCCAAGACGTTCGAGGACCTGCCGCCGAACGCGCAGTCCTACGTCAGGGCGCTGGAGGAGATGAGCGGCGCCCCGATCTCGGCCATCGGCGTCGGCCCGGGCCGCACCCAGACCATCCAGATCCGCTCCCTTATCTGATGATTAGTTGCGTACGCGCCCGGAACCGGAGGGTTCCGGGCCGCGGACGGGCGAGGCGGTAAGGTACGCCGCTGTGCATGGAAACGTTGAGCTGCACGGGCACCGTGGAGCGCGGGGCCTGAGGCCCGAGAACACCCTGCCCGGCCTGGCCTTCGCGCTGGAGCTGGGGGTCGACGCACTCGAGTTCGACGTCGCCATGTCCGCGGACGGGCAGCTCGTGCTCACCCACGACCTGCACGTGTCCGCGGTGACCAGCGCCGACACGGGCATGGCCGTCCCGGGGGACGAGATGTTCCCCTACGTCGGCAAGCCGATCATCGCGCTCACGCTCCCTCAGCTGCGCACCCTCGACGTCGGCGTACGGCTGCCCGAGCGGCCGGACGACCGCTTCGCGCTCACGCAGGTGCCGCTGCCGGACACCCGGATGCCGACGCTCGGGGCGGTGCTCGGCCTGATCGGCGCCCTCGGCGCCGATCACGTGCGCCTCCACGTCGAGCTGAAGTCCGATCCCACCCGGCCCGACCTGTGCGCCGACCCGCGCCGCTTCGTCGAGGAGGTCGTCCACGAGCTCGACCGGCACGACCGGTTGTCGAGGGCGGCCCTGCTCAGCTTCGACTGGCGCATCCTGGAGATCGCCAGGCCGATGGTCGAGCGGCGGTACGCCCTGGTCGAGCGCGACACCATGACCCCCGCCTGGATGAACGGCATCCGCCTCGGCGAGGTCGGCGGCGACCTCGCGGCGGCGGCCGCGAGGGTGGGGGCGACGACGCTGTCCCCCGACCGCGTGCTCGTCGACGAGGCGCTGATGACCGGGGCGGCCCGGCAGGGACTGCCGGTCGTGGTGTGGACGGTCAACGAGCCCGACGAGGCCGCCCGGCTGATCGACATGGGGGTGACCGGGATCGTCACCGACTACCCCGACCGCATGCGCCGCCTCTGGAAGTCCCGCGGCCTGCCGCTGCCCGACCCGGTGACCCCGCTCCGCCCTGTGGGAGCCTGAACCGAACGTTCGCCCGGTCGTCGGGACATCCGCGCGAAGCCCGCTCCTCTCCTTGCAGAGACGCAGTCGCACAAGGGAAGAGCCCCGCCCGGAGGCGGTTTCTCCAACCACCGGGGCGGGGCTCCAGGGTCACCCACAAGAATGGCTTTCACAGCCGACTACCAGCCAAGCCGATCAGACCGTGCCCGTCAAGTAGCTGAGCGTCACCCGGCCCAGCGTGTCGCCGTCGCACGGCCCGTGCGGACTCACTCCTCCACGGACAGCGCGCCGGACGGGCAGAGCTGTACGGCCCTGTTCACGGCGGGCGCGAGGTCGGCCGAAGGCTCGGCGTCGAGCACCACGACCGTCCCGTCATCCTCGCTCTGGTCGAACACCTGGGGCAGCGTGAGCACGCACATCCCCGCACCGATACACCGTCCGGTGTCCGCCTTGATCTTCATCGTTCCCCCAGTGACTTTCCTCACCACAGTACCGGCAGACGGTGCACACCGTAGATCGCCATGTTGGACCGCAGCGGAACATCCCACGCCGGCACGGCCAGGCGCAGGTTGGGGAAGCGGCGCAGCAGGGCGGGGTAGGCGATGCGCATCTCGATCCGGGCGAGCTGCTGACCCAGGCACTGGTGGATGCCGTGGCCGAAGCTCAGGTGCCCGTGCGCCGACCGGGTCACGTCGAGGGCGTCGCCGCCCTCGAACCGTTCGGGGTCCCGGTTCGCCGCGCCGATGGACAGCGTCACCGACTCACCGGCCCTGATCAGGGCGCCGCCGACCTCCACGTCCTCCAGGGCCGTACGGGTCGGGCCGATGTGCACGATGCTGAGGTAGCGCAGCAGTTCCTCCACCGCGTTCTCGACGGCGGCCGGGTCGTCCCGCACGACGGCGAGCTGGTCCGGGTTCGTCAGCAGCGCGAACGTGCCGAGGCCGAGCATGTTGGCGGTCGTCTCATGACCCGCGATGAGCAGCAGCAGCCCCACGCCGGCGATCTCCTCGGTCGTCAGCTCCCCACCCGCGACCAGGCCGCTCAGGATGTCGTCGGCGGGTTCCTTCGCCTTAGTCGTCACGAGACCGTGCAGATAGGAGAACAGATCCCCCACCGCGGCCCGGATGTCCTCCATCGACGAGCTCAGGTTCAGCAGCACCGCCGAGTCACGCTGGAACTTCTCCCGGTCCTCGTACGGCACGCCGAGCAGTTCGCAGATCACCAGTGAGGGGATGGGGAGCGCGAAGGACTCGACGAGGTCGGCGGGGGCGCCCTCGCGTTCCATGGCGTCGAGGCGGCTCTCGGTGATCTCCTGGATCCGCGGTTCGAGCTGCTTCATCCGCCTCACGGTGAACTGCCCGGTCAGCAGGCGGCGGTAGCGGGTGTGCGCGGGGGCGTCCATGCGGAGGAAGAACCCCGGCGTCAGCGGCTCACCGCGGAACTCCCCGCGCTGGGGGATCGGCGAGTGCAGCAGTTCGGGGCGGGTGCTGAAGCGGTTGTCGGCCAGGATCGCGCGGGACTCGGCGTAACCGGTCACCAGCCAGCCCTCGTGCCCGTCCGCGTACGTCATCCGCTGGATCGGCGCCTCGGCGCGGCGGCGTGCCAGTTCGTCCGGTGGATCGAAGGCACGTTCCCGAGTAAGGGGATAAGTCGCCAGCCGGGGTGTCGCCTCTGTCATGACACGCTCCTGTGAGAGTGGAAACGGTCGATGTGTCGAGCGGCCCGCTTCCCCCACCTAACAACATCATTTGACATATCGCAATGACTGATTGCTCATGATTCCGGTTGCGAAGCGTACGCGTCCGAAGCGAGTGCCCCGGTGGTCAGCCCGTCGCCCACGGCCGGAGCTTGTCGGGGTTGAGCACCGCCCAGATGTGCGTGATCCGGTCGCCTGCGACGTCGAACGCCATCACCGACACGATGACACCGTCCTGCCGGGCCACCAGACCGGGCTGGCCGTTGACCGTGCATTCCAGGAGCGTCACACCGGGCACCGCACTGGCCCGGTCCGCGAAGAAGCGCGCGATCTGCTCGGCGCCTCGGACCGGACGGGGCTCGGCGCCGACGAGCCCGCCGCCGTCGCCGGCCGCGGTGGCGTCGGGGGCGAGAAGGCCGATGAGGGCGTCGATGTCCTTGGCTTCCCACGCCTGCTTGAAGTCCCTCACGATCCCGGCCCGCCGGGCCGCCGAGGTCGCGGGAGCCTGTGAGTCGCGGATGCGGCGGCGCGCCGAGGAGGCCAGCTGGCGGCACGCCGCCGGGGTGCGGCCGACGATCTCGGCGACTTCGGTGAAGGAGTAGCGGAAGACGTCGTGCAGGACGAACGCGACGCGCTCGGCCGGGGTCATCGAATCGAGCACGACGAGGAAGGCCATGCTGACCGACTCGTCCAGGGTGACCCGGTCGGCCGGATCGGCCGCCGCACCGCCCGGCCCCCCGTCGATCCACTCCGCGGGCTCGGGCAGCGGCTCCGGGATCCATTCGCCCACGTAGCGCTCCCGCCGGGCCCGCGCCGACCCGAGCAGGTCGAGGCAGATGCGACTGGCGACCGTCGTCAGCCAGGCGCCGGGGGACTCGACGGCCTCCTGCCGCTGCCTCGACATGGCGTACCAGCGGGCGTAGGTCTCCTGCACGACGTCCTCGGCGTCGGCCAGGGAGCCGAGGAGCCGATAGGCGAGGTTGATCAACCGGCGCCGCTCGCTCATGATCACGCTCAGGCTCGGGTCGAGCCGGTCGCCTCCCGGCCCGAATTGGTTGGTCATGGTGTCGCCGGCCCCCTTGGTCGCATCCGTCCTCACTCGGTTCGACGAGACATCCCACCGAACTGTCAGGTCCAGACACCGGCAGGCACCGGGAGGTCTCGGCGTCGCCTCACATCCCGAGGGGGTGTGTCGTCGTACCGCTGAGACCACCCCTGAGGAAGGAAACCGATCATGGAACCCGTGAACGTCGCGATCGTCTACTACAGTGCCACGGGCACCGTGCACGCCTTGGCGCAGGCCGCCGCCGAGGGCGCGGAGAAGGCCGGCGCGCACGTGCGACTGCGCAAGGTCGCGGAAACGGCACCACCGGAAGCCGTCAACTCCAGGCCGGAGTGGGCCGCGCACCTCCAGGACACCGCCGACGTCGCCGAGGCCGGCCTCGACGACCTGGTCTGGGCCGACGCCGTGCTGTTCGGGGCCCCCACCCGCTTCGGCAACCCGGCCGGCCAGCTCAGGGCGTTCATCGACACCACCGGCCCCCTGTGGTATCAGGGCAAGCTCGCGGACAAGGTGTACTCGGCCTTCACCGCCTCCAACACCGCCCACGGCGGACAGGAATCCACCCTCCTGGCGCTGGGGAACACCTTCTACCACTGGGGCGGCATCATCGTGCCCCCCGGCTACACCGACCCCATCCAGTTCCAGTCGGGCAATCCCTACGGCGCCTCGCATGTGGCCGGCGACGGCTCACCCGGCGAGGTGTCCTTGCAGGCGGCCCGTCACCAGGCCCGCCGCGTCGTCGGCACCGCGGCCTTGCTGAAGGCCGGCCGCGCCGCCTGATCCGGCACACGCGTGTCCCGGCGAGCAGGTGACGCCCGCCGGGACGCGCGTGCGGCGGCGTCCCGGGGGGAAGGGCGGTCAGAGCCAGCCGTTGCGGCGGAAGGCGCGGTGCAGAAGCGTGCAGGCGACGACCATCACGCCGATCACGATGGGGTAGCCGTACACGGACTTGATCTCCGGCATGTGCTCGAAGTTCATGCCGTAGATGCCGGCGATCATCGTGGGGACCGAGATGATCGCCACCCAGGAGGAGATCTTGCGCATGTCCTCGTTGGCGAGGGCGTTGGAGCGCGCCAGGGCGGCCTGGAGGATCGAGTCGGACAGCTCGTTGGACGCCTGGACCTGCTCGCACACGCGGGACAGGTGGTCGCCGACGTCGCGGAAGTACTCACGCATCTCGGAGGGGATGCTGCGCCGCTGGGGAAGGGCGTTGAAGGGGGTCTGGAGCGGTCCGACGGCGCGCTTGAGCTCCAGCATCTCGCGCTTGAGCTGGTAGATCCTGTTGATGTCGCGGGAGCTGACCTCCGCGAAGACGGCCGCCTCGACCTCTTCGAGCTCGGCCTGCATGAGGTCGGCGACCTGCAGGTACTTGTCCACGACGTGGTCGGCGATGGCGTGCAGGACGCCCGTGGGGCCGCGGCCGACCAGCTTGGGCTTCGACTCCAGCTTCTCGCGGACGTCGCCGAGCGGACAGTGCCGCCCGTGCCGTACGGTCACGACGAAGTCGGGCCCGACGAACACCATGATCTCGCCGGTGCCGATGATCTCACTGCTCGCCGTCGACACCTCGTGGTCGAGGAACGCGACGGTCTTGAGCACCACGAACAGCGAGTCGCCGTACCGCTCGACCTTGGGCCGCTGGTGGGCCTTGATGGCGTCCTCGACGGCGAGCGGGTGCAGGCCGAACACCTCGGCGAGCCACTCGACCTCGGGAGCGGCGGGCTCGTGCAGACCGACCCAGACGTACGCGTCGGGCACCTCGTTGGCCTCGTTGTGCTCGCGGACCAGGCGCACGGCCTCGGGGATGCCGCCGGCGTCGACCTTCTTGCCGCCGATGTACGCGCCGAACTCGACGAGGGAGTTGCTCGGCGGCACGCAGCGGACGATCGTCTCCGCGTTCATCGACGCGGCGCCGAGGTGCGTGGACATCACGCGGGTGTGCCTGTTGATGCGGGGAAAGAGCAGAGAGGAGCGCATGGCGGTCCCTTCCCGCCCGAGCCGGCACGCTCTACGCGCGACGTGATGTCACCCCTTCATAAAGGCGTGAGCTGCCCCTCGGGCTTCAGTTTCGGAGTGGTCGGGAATGCGCACGACGTACGTGCGCGAGCACGTACTGACGGGATCACCAGAATTCATCCCAGACCACCTCCAATCGCCACGAGACAGCGCGAAGCCTATCTAACCTACCACACGGCCGTTGGACACCTGTTCCAGGGTAGCGGCGTCAAGTCCCACCGATCATGCACTTCTTGCCAAAAACAGTCCACACAAACTAGCCATCGATGTGTATCCCCACCCCAACAGGGCAGATCGGCATGCTCCGCGTCGCCAGCCGGCGGAAGACGCCGCGGCGTCGCGTTGTGCCGGTCGAGGTCCTCCCGGCGTGACATCCTCGACGGCTCCACCCGGGCGCTCGCCCACGCCTGAGAACGGGAGGCGGCCGACCGCTGCGACAATGGTCGGGTGCGCGTACTTGTCATCGGTTCCGGGGGTCGTGAGCACGCTCTGTGCCGGGCCCTGCGGCTCGACCCCGCCGTCGTAGAGGTCCACTGCGCCCCCGGCAACGCCGGCATCGCCGAAGTGGCCACCCTGCACCAGGTCACGCCGACCGACGGGGCGGCCGTGACCGCGCTCGCCGAGCGGCTGGGCGCCGACCTCGTCGTGATCGGCCCCGAGGCGCCGCTGGTCGCCGGCGTCGCCGACGCCGTCAGGGCCGCGGGGATCGCCTGCTTCGGCCCGTCGGCGCAGGCGGCGCAGGTCGAGGGGTCCAAGGCGTTCGCGAAGGACGTGATGACCGCCGCCGGAGTGCCGACCGCCCGCGCGTACACCTGCACCACGGAGGAGGAGGCCGCGGCGGCGCTCGACGCGTTCGGCGCGCCGTACGTCGTGAAGGACGACGGTCTGGCCGCCGGCAAGGGCGTGGTCGTGACCGACAGCCGCGAGGAGGCCCTGGAGCACGCCAGGGCCTGCGAGCGGGTCGTCATCGAGGAGTACCTCGACGGCCCCGAGGTGTCGCTGTTCGCGCTGTGCGACGGGACGAGCGCCGTGGCGCTCCAGCCTGCCCAGGACTTCAAGCGGGCCTACGACGGCGACAAGGGCCCCAACACCGGCGGCATGGGGGCGTACACCCCGCTGTCGTGGGCGCCGGAGGGCCTGTCCGAGCAGGTGATGGCCGAGATCGTGCGCCCGACCGTGGCCGAGATGGCGCGGCGCGGCACGCCGTACACGGGAGTGCTGTACGCCGGGCTGGCGCTGACCGCGGACGGCCCCCGGGTGATCGAGTTCAACGCGCGGTTCGGCGACCCGGAGACCCAGGTCGTGCTCGACCGGCTGGAGACCCCCCTGGGAGAGCTGCTGCTCGCGTGCGCGACCGGCGCGCTCGCCGGGCACCCGCCGCTGCGGTGGCGCGACGGCGCCGCCGTGACCGTGGTGCTCGCCGCGGAGAACTACCCGGCCGACCCGGTGAAGGGCGACCCGATCGCGGGGCTTCCCGTGACGGTCGAGGACGCGTACGTGCTGCACGCGGGCACGGCTCTCGACGGGAACAACCGGCTCGTGTCGAACGGCGGGCGGGTGCTCAACGTGGTCGGCACGGGCGCCGACGTCGCCCAGGCCAGGGCTCGGGCCTACGAGGCGCTGGAGCGGATCACGATGCGCGGCTCCCATCACCGGTCCGACATCGCCCTGGCCGCTGCCTCCTCCTGACGCCTCCCGAGGCCTCCTGACGCCCGGCTCTCCCCCTGCTTCGGGCGCGCGGGAGAGCTGGGAAGATGGAACGGTGAAGCACCTGCACTCCGGCAAGGTACGCGACCTCTACGAGACCCCCGACGGGCTGCTGCTGATGGTCGCGTCCGACCGCATCTCGGCCTTCGACTACGTGCTCGAACCCGGCATCCCCGACAAGGGGGAGATCCTCACCCGGCTGTCGCTGTGGTGGTTCGAGCAGCTCAAGGACGTGGTCCCCAACCACGTGGTCTCGACCGACGTCCCGGCGGAGTTCGCCGGCCGCGGAGTGCTGTGCCGCAGGCTGCGGATGGTGCCGGTGGAGTGCGTGGCCCGCGGCTACCTCACCGGCTCCGGACTGGTGGACTACCGCAGGGAGGGCGTCGTCTCCGGCGTGCGGCTCCAGGAAGGGCTCACCGACGGGTCCCGGCTGCCCGAGCCGATCTTCACGCCGTCGTCCAAGGCCCCCATGGGCGAGCACGACGAGCCCATGACGTACCAGGAGGTCGCGGCGGAGGTGGGCGAGGACGTGGCCGAACGGCTGCGCCGGATCACCCTCGACGTCTACAGCCGCGGGGCCGAGATCGCTTTGGAACGTGGCATCATCCTGGCCGACACGAAGATCGAGCTGGGCTGGGACGCCGACGGCGTGCTGACCCTGGGCGACGAGGTGCTGACGCCCGACTCCTCCCGCTTCTGGCCGCTGGACCAGTGGGAGCCGGGCCGCTCCCAGCCGTCGTTCGACAAGCAGTTCGTCAGGGACTGGCTGCTGTCCCCCGAGTCGGGCTGGGACAGGTCGTCCGGCGAGGCGCCCCCGCCGCTGCCCGACGAGATCGTCGAGCGCACCCGCAGCCGCTACGTCGAGGCGTACGAGCGGCTGACCGGCGAGCGCTTCCGCGGCTGAATCACACAGGTCACACAAGTAGTCTCAAGTGACCCGTTCCCCCACGCGTTCTGGGGGTAGTTCCTCCCCGAAACTCCTGGAACAGCGGCTACTCTAGGCCGATCGTCCTCGCCGACGACCCGGCTGCCGGCTGACGGGAGTCCCCCACCCTTCCCCCGAAATAGGAGCAACTCATGGTCAGTTACCGCGTGCGCGGTGGCAACGTACTGCGTGGAACCGCCTTCATCCAGGGCGCGAAGAACGCCGTACTGCCCATGATCGGGGCGGCGTTGCTCGCGGCCGAGGGCCGCACGGTGCTCCGCAACGTGCCCGTCATCGAGGACGTGCGCCGGGCGGTCGAGCTCGCCCAGGCCGTGGGCGCGAAGGTGGAGTTCCACGAGAGCGAGCGGACGCTCGTCATCGACGCCTCCCGCCTGACCAGCCCGGTCCTGCCCGCGGAGATCGCCCGTCGTTTCCGGGGATCGGTGCTGTTCGTCCCCGCGCTGCTCCACCGCCTCGGCGAGGCGATCATCGAGGGCATCGGCGGGTGCAACCTCGGCAGCCGTAACCTCGACTTCCACTACCTGGGCTACAAGCGCCTGGGCGCGATGGTGGACGAGGGCGAGGCCGTCATCCACATCAAGGCCGGCGGTCTGATCGGCGCCCCGCTGTACCTCGACACCCCGTCGCACACCGGCACCGAGAACCTGATCATGGCCGCCTCGCTGGCGCGGGGCACCACCGTCATCGAGAACGCCGCCCTCGAACCCGAGGTGCTCGACGTCATCGCGATGCTGACCCGGATGGGCGCGCGCATCCGCGGCGGCGGCACGGGGTTCATCACGGTCGAGGGCGTGGACGAGCTGACCGCGGTGGAGCACACGGTCATGCCCGACCGGCTCGACGCGGGCGTGTTCGCGATGGCCGCGGCGATCACCGGAGGCGAGGTCAGCCTGGTCGGCGCCTCGCTGGAGCACCTCGGCGTGGTCCGGTGGAAGCTGGAGCAGATGGGCGTCGAGTTCGAGAACCACGGCGCGGTGCTCCAGGTCCGCCGCAACCGCCCGCTGCGCCCGATCAACGTCATCACCGACACCTACCCCGGCTTCGCGACCGACCTGCAGTCGCCGCTGATGACCGTGGCCTGCCTCGCGGAGGGCTCCAGCTACATCCACGAGCGCATCTTCGACGGCCGCTTCGCGCTCGCGGGCGAGCTGAACAAGATGGGGGCGAACGTCGAGGTCGAGGGCAGCCGGGCGGTCGTGCACGGTCCGACGCCGCTGCACGGCACCGAGGTGACGGCGCACGATCTGCGGTCGGGAATCGCGCTCGTGCTCGCCGGTCTCGCGGCGGAGGGCGAGACCACGATCGGGTCCGGATATCTCATCGACCGCGGTCACGCCGCGCTCGCGCAGCGTATGCAGGCACTCGGCGCAGATGTGGTGCGTGAAATTTCCACTTCGGACGAGGGCTGAGTCCGGAAACCTTTACTAATGCCCTGAGCAGCGGGGATCTTCCGATTTACGGAACAGCCGAGACCACCCAGAATGGTATTCCGGCAAATCTGGGCGTGACATTACGGCCTTAACCAGCGATCGTTCCAAAGAGAAGCCACAACAACGAGGGCGACGTGGGATGGGACGAACATTGGTCGAGCGCACGGAAGACACTCCGCGCGGGTCACGTCTGGGCACGGTGACACCCGACCTCACCATCGGTGTGGTGGGGTCGCACGATCTGGTCGAGCGGGTGATGCTCATGGGGCACTCGGCTGCCCCGGTGCCCTGCCGGCTGGTCGCCGCCGCGTACCGGGACGAACAGGAGGCGGCGGACAAGGTGACCCGGCTCGGTCCGGGTGTGGACGCGTGCCTGTTCGCGAGTCCGGTGCCTTTCGAGCTCGCCCGCCGGGCCGGCGTGCTGACGATGCCCGCCACGCACGTGCAGCTCGGCGGGGCCGCGCTCGTGGCGGCGATCGCGCGGGCCGCGCTGGACGAGAGGATCGATCCGCGCCGGGTGAGCCTCGACGTGCTCGGGCGGCCGGACATCGACGAGGCGTACATGGACCTCAACCTCTCCTCGGGCGAGGTGCACAGCCGAGACGAGCCGGGCCCGGTCGGCACGATCACGGCCTTTCACGAGCGGCTGTTCCGCCAAGGAGCCACGACGGGCGCGCTCACGTGCGTCCAGGGCGTGGCCGACCGGCTGTCCGCCGCCGGGGTGCCGGTGGTGCCGATCCGGCCGACCTCCGCGGCCGTCCGTACGGCACTGCACACGGCGTCGCTGCTCGGCGCCCGCCACCGGCTGGAGGAGTCGCAGCTCACGGTCGTGCTGGTCGAGGTGCCGACGCTGCGCGAGCCGGTGCGGCGGGCCGCGCCGCGCTACTGGCGCGACGAGCTGCGGCTGTCGCTGCACCGCCTGCTGGTGCAGGAGGCCAACCGGATCAACGCGAGCGTGTGGCCGATCGACGACCACAGCTACCTCGTGGTGGCGACGAAGGGCTCGATCGCGACGGCCACGGACGGGTTCCGGGTGCTGCCGTTCGCCGCGCGGATCCGCGAGGAACTGGGCCTGGCCGTCGAGGTGGGTGTGGGGATGGGCCGCACCACGCACGAGGCCGAGACGCACGCGAGGGGCGCGCTCGCCCGCACCCAGGGCGGCAAGCAGCCGCAGGGCTTCGCGGTGGACCGGGAGGGCCGCGCGCTGGTGCCGCCGCCCCGCATGCCACCCCAGCCGGGTGGGCCGGTCAAGCCCAAGGGGGTCGAGGTGCTGGCGCGCCTGGCCGCCAAGCTGGAGGGTGGGGACACGGTCGTGGACGCGGAGGGCGCCGGGCGCATGCTCGGAGTCACCCCGCGCACGGCCAGGCGGTTGCTGCGCACGCTGGTTGACGAGGGACTCGCGTGGCCGCTTCCGCCCAACCGCACCCCCCAGCCGGGCCGGCCGCGACAGCTCTACCGGCTGATCGTGGAGAAGCTGAACCGGTAATCACCGTCCAGAAGCGACGGTCTATTGTCATGACCCATGGAACGAAACGGTCATGACGCACGGGTGTGGTTGGCGCTGGCGGCCGTGTACGTGGTGTGGGGCTCGACGTACCTCGGCATCGCGATCGCCATCCAGACCCTTCCGCCGATGACGAGTGGTGGGCTCCGTTTCGTCGCGGCGGCGCTGGTTCTCGGCGCGGTCCTGCTTGTCAGGGCCGTGCCGGTCCGCATGCGGTGGAGGGAGTTCGGGAGCGCCGCGCTGGTCGGGCTCCTGCTTCTCGCCGGAGGCAACGGCATGGTCGCCGTGGCCGAGCAGCACATCTCCAGCGGACTGGCCGCGCTGCTCGTCGCCTCGACCCCGCTGTGGCTGATCGTGCTCAGGACGGTCTTCAGGGACCGGCCGCACGTGCTGACGCTGGCCGGCGTGCTGGTGGGCTTCGCCGGAGTCGCCTTCCTCTCGCTCCGGGGCGGCGGCGCGTCCGGCAACGGCGTGGGCATCACCGTGGTGCTGCTGGGCTCGCTGTCGTGGTCGGTGGGATCGTTCATCTCGCCGCGGATCCCGATGCCGGCCAACCCCTTCGTGGCCAGCACGGTCGAGATGGCGGTGGGCGGCTGCGCGCTGCTGGTCATGGGCCTCGTGCAGGGCGAGCGGCTGCACGTCGGCGCGGTGAGCTGGCAGTCGTGGGCGGCCCTGGCCTACCTGGTGCTGGTGGGCTCCCTGGTGGGCTTCACCTCCTACATCTGGCTGCTCGGCCACGCGCCGATCTCGCTCGTGTCCACCTACGCGTACGTGAATCCGGTGGTGGCGGTGATCCTCGGGATGGCGGTCCTGGCAGAACCGGTCACCGCGGCCATGCTCGTGGCGGGAGCCCTGATCGTGGTGGGGGTCGCGCTCGTGGTCTCCACCGAACGCCGTGGCCGGACCGCGACGCCGTCGGGGGAGGAGACCGCCGCGGTCCCAGGGCGCGTCACGGCGTCCCAGCCGGCCTCCGAACCGTGAAATCGAGCCGGTTCGATGAAGCGCGCGAGCGAAACCGGCAATTCGCGGCGGCGACCGAATCAGGCAATTGATTTCGCTGCGATCCGCGGATTGTCCCGCGATATTCGCAGGGGGAAATGTGAGAGCTTCTCGCGGAAGCCGGGGGCGGGCAGTTGCGCGGGCGGCCGCCTGCGGAATTCACAGAGATCCACTACCGTCATGGCCGCACCCTGATCACGACAGGGCCCGGATGGGTTCACCGACACTGCCGAAGATCGTCTGCCATGGCCGGTCCGCCACGCCGGGGTTCCTTCTGTTAACCCCGGCGGCCGGCGAGGTCCTTCACGCGTCGAACCAGGAGTCCGTGCAGCGCGGCCTCGACCACATCGGAACCGAGCACATCCTGCTCGGGCTCATCCGCGATCGCGAGAGCGTGGCGGCCCGGATCCTGGTCACGCATGGAGCCGGCCTCGACCGCACAGGGCGGATAACGGACGAGCTCATTCAGTGGTATCCGGCCCGCTAGGAAGCCTGCCGGAACGTCTCGGCGGCGGCGAGGAAGACGTCGTTGGCCTCGCGGTCGCCGATGGAGATCCGGGCCCCCTCCCCGTCGAACGGACGCACGGCGACGCCCGCGGCCGCGCACTTCCCGGCGAACTCCATCGTGCGCTCGCCGAGGCGCAGCCAGACGAAGTTGGCCTCGGTGGGCGGGACGGTCCAGCCCTGCGACAGCAGCGCCTCCCTGACACGGGTGCGCTCCTTGATCACGGTCTCGACCCGCTCCTGCAACTCATCCTCGGCCTGCAGGGACGCGATCGCGGCGGCCTGGGCGAGGTGGTTGACCGCGAAGGGCAGCAGCGTCTTGCGGACCGCGGCGGCCACCGGCTCGTGCCCGATCAGGTAGCCGACCCGCAGCCCCGCCAGGCCGTACGCCTTGGAGAACGTGCGCAGGACGGCGACGTTGGGGCGCTCGCGGTAGAGCGTGAGGCCGTCCGGCACGTCCGCGTCCCTGACGTACTCCCGGTAGGCCTCGTCGAGGACGACGGTGACGTTCTCGGGCACGCGGTCGAGGAACCGCGTGAGCTCGTCGGCCCGGTTCACCGTGCCGGTCGGGTTGTTGGGGTTGCACACGAAGACCAGGCGCGTCTCCGGCGTGATGGCGTCGGCCATGGCGTCGAGGTCGTGCGTCTCGTCGCGCAGCGGCACCTCGACCGAGTTGGCGCCCGAGAGGCCGACCAGCAGCGGGTAGGCCTCGAACGAGCGCCAGGCGTACACCACGTCGGCACCGGGCTCGCCGACCGCCTCCAGGATCTGCTGGGCGACCGCCACCGATCCGGCGCCCAGCGCGACGTGGTCGTACGGCACGCCGAACCGCTCCGCGAGCGTCTCGGTGAGCCGGACCGCGCCGGGATCGGGATAGCGGTGGACCTCCGTGGCCGCCCGCGCGATCGCCTCCACCACCGACGGCAGGGGTCCGAAGGGGCTCTCGTTGGAGGACAGCTTGTAGGACCGGCCGTCCGGGGAGACCACGGCCTTGCCCGGCTTGTAGGCCGGCATGGTGTCGAGGATCGAGCGGAATCGAGGCATGTCCTAACGATAGGAGATCCGCCTGGCCGGGCGGCACCCCGCACACCCCCTGTGGACGGCCCCGCCCGCCCCGGTCCTACTTGTAGTAGGCGTAGAGCGTCTTCCAGGTGCCGGCGTACTGGCAGTTGAGGGACGGCTTGGCGGCCTTGGTCTCGGAGCAGGTCTTGAGCTCGACCTCGCCGACGTTCTTGACCGTGAAGGCGAACGTCTTCTTCGCGCCGTACGAGCAGGTGCGGTAGTTGCGGTAGGCCAGGTGCGGCGTGTTGGCGGCGTCGAAGTAGCTGACGCGGAACAGGGCCCAGCCGCAGGTGGACGCCTTGTGGGTCAGGCTGGTGACGCTGCCGGCGACCTTGACGTACGGCGCGGGCCGGCTCGGGTCGTCCTTGGCCGCGGCGGTCAGCGAGCCGCTCACCTTGGCCTTCGACCCGGCGGCGTAGTAGGGACCCCAGGGCTTGGGGGCGGCGGCCTGGGCCGCCGTCGCGGTCGCGAGCGGGACGAGGGCCAGGATGCCGGCCGCGAGCGTGATGCCTGCCAGGGAGCGGGTGAGGGTCATGGCGGGGGTCCTTTCCTCTGTCGTTGCGAGCAGTTTGTCCCGGGGCGCTTTCAAAGCCCTTGACGCCCGCTGTACCTCGCTGGTGGGCCGGGGATCGCGTGGTTAGGATCGCGCGGTAACCGGCGAGCGGGGAGAGCATGACGAGCGGCGCGGCGGGCGAGGGACCGCGGGACGGCGATCCCCGGCGGATCGGGCCGTTCCGCATCCTCGGCAGGCTCGGCCAGGGCGGCATGGGCACGGTCTACCTCGGCCGGGACGCCGATGGCCGCGACGCGGCGGTCAAGGTGATCCACCCGCAGTGGGCGGCCGACCCCGACTTCCGGCGCAGGTTCCAGCGCGAGGTCGCCGCCGCGCAGCGGGTCGCCCGCTTCTGCACCGCCGCCGTCCTCGGCGCGGGGCTGGACGGCGACGTCGCCTACCTCGCCACCGAGTACGTCCCGGGGCCCACGCTGCAGGAGGTCGTGCGGGAGCGCGGGCCGCTGTCGGGGTCGAGCCTTGAGGCGGTGGCGGTCAACGTGGCCGTGGCCCTGCAGGCGATCCACAGCGCGGGAGTGATCCACCGCGACCTCAAGCCGTCGAACGTGCTGCTGTCGCCGGTCGGTCCCAAGGTCATCGATTTCGGCATCGCCCAGGTCACCGACACCACCGCCGACATCAGCGGCATCGTCGCGGGAACCCCGTCCTTCATGTCGCCCGAGCAGGCGAAGGGCGACCGGCTGACCCCCGCGTCCGACATCTTCGCCTGGGGCGCGCTGGTGGCGTACACCGCCTCGGGCCGGGCGCCGTTCAGCGGCGGGTCGATCCCGAGCATCCTCTATCGGGTGCTGCACGAGCCCCCGCACATCTCGGGCCTCGACCCCCGGCTGCGGTCGATCGTCGACCTGGCGCTGGCGAAGGACCCGGCCCGGCGTCCCACCGCGCAGCGGCTGGTCGAGATGCTGACCGGCCACGAGCCCATCGAGCCCGCACCCGCACCCGCACCCGCGAGCGTGCAAGGAGCGCCCACGGCCGTGGCGGCCGGGGCGAGCCGCCGCTCCCGGGCGGGTGTGGGGATCGCCGCCGCCGCCACCGCCATCGTGGTCACGGCGGGCGTGGTCGTCGCCGTCCAGGCGGCGTCGTCCGGGGACCCCGAGCCGTCGCGGAAACCGCCGGCGCGCACCACCGCGAGCGCCTCCGGCGGCAACCCGCTGCGCGGGCAGGCCGTACGGCTCTACGCGAGCCCGACCGGCGACGAGGCGCACCAGGCGGACGTCTGGCAGGCGGCGGGGCGGGCCGGGGACGCCGCGCTGATGCGGAAACTGGCCGCGGTGCCCAGGGCCGTGTGGCTCGGCCAGACGAGCGCGGTCGAGGCCGCCCGCGCGGCGAGCACCACGCTGGAGGCCGCGGCGCGGCAGGACGCGGTCGCGGTCTTCGTCACCGACCACATCCCGCTGCGCGCGTGCAACGAGGACGGCGGCGCGGCGGACTCGGCCGACTACCTCGCCTGGATCGACGCGCTCGCGTCGGCGGTCGGCGACCGCAGGGCGGTCTTCGTGCTGGAGCCGAACAGCCTCGCGGAGTTGCCCGGCTCGCCGGACTGCTCGCTGGGCGACGCCGCCGACCAGCGTGCCAGGCTGCGCATGCTCGCCGCGGCGGCCAAGCGGCTCGGCGCGCTGCCGAACACCGCCGTCTACCTCGACGGCAGCCTGGACGGCTGGCCGTCGCCCGAGGTCGCCGCGACTCGGCTGGTCGACGCCGGGATCACCGGCGCGGACGGCTTCTATCTCAACGTGTCCGGATTCCAGAAGACCGACCGGCTCGTCGCGTACGGCACCCGCCTCGCCGCCTGTGTGAAGACCAAGTCGTCGGACCGCGTCCGTGCCTGCGCCGACGCCGGCACGGACGCGGGGACGGCCGGGCTCCCCCACTTCGTGGTCGACACGAGCAGGAACGGCAAGGGCGAGTGGACCCCGCCGGAGGGCAGGTACAAGGACCCCCAGGACTGGTGCAATCCGCCGGGACGCGGCGCCGGTGTACGGCCGACCACCCGCACCGGCAGCGCACTCGTGGACGCGTACCTGTGGGTGCGGCCGGCCGGCATGTCCGACGACCAGTGCGACCGCGGCGAGGGCGGCTCCACCGACCCGGTGTACGGCGTCGTCCCGCCCTACGGAGGCGCGTGGTGGCCCGAACTCGCCCTCCAGCGGGCCAGGGACGCCGTTCCGCCGCTCTGATGAGCGGCTCAGTCCCGATGTGCGGGCGGTTCGGGTCGTTCTTCACCTTCGTAGAGCCCGATCCACTTCGCGGCAACCGTCCGGAATTCCGGGTTCGGAGACAAGCACTAAGATCCAGCGACATGTGGCGGAAAGCGAGAATCGTGATGGCCGGCGCCTGTGCGGCAGCCGGAGTGTGCGTCGTCCCCACCGCGGCCGGCCCCGCGACCGCCGCGACCGCCGAGGCGACGGCCGTGACCGCGAAGGCCGCGGCCCCTGCCGAGGTGAAGAAGCCCGAGGTGAAGAAGAAGGACGCGCCCTACTGCGCCCGGTACAAGTGCATCGCCCTCACCTTCGACGACGGCCCGTGGCCCTACACCCCTGCGCTGCTCGACACGCTGAAGAAGCACAAGGCGAAGGCCACCTTCTTCCTGCTCGGCAGGAAGGTGGCCCACCGTCCCGAGCTCACCCGGCGGATCTACGAGGAGGGGCACGACATCGGCAACCACACCTGGACCCACCCCTCGCTCACCAAGCTGTCCGACGGTGAGGTGTTCGAGGAGGTCTCGAGCACCTCGGACATCATCAATCAGACGATCGGCAAGATGCCGGAGTACATGCGCCCGCCGAACGGCGCGACCAACTCCAGGATCGCGAGTCTCATGGCCGATCTCGGGCTGCCGCAGATCCTGTGGACGGGGTCCACGCTCGACTGGCAGGCTCGCGACACCAAGGTGATCGCCCAGCGCACGCTGAAGCTCGCCAAGCGCAACGGCGTGATCCTGCTGCACGACATCGTCCCCGAGACGGTCAAGGCCATGCCCGGCGTGCTCACCGCGCTGGAGAAGCAGCACTACAAGTTCGTCACGCTGACGACCCTGCTGCAGGGCCGCAAGCTGCGCCCCGGCGAGGTCTACCCGCCCCGCGGCAAGTAACCGGCCCCGGGCGTCGTCTCCGCGTACGGAGCCGGCGCCCCCGGCGGCAGTGACACCGGCGGAGACGCTGCAGACACCGGCGGCGACACCGGGGACACGGGAGAGGCGACCGCCGCCTCCGTCAGGGGGACGCGACCGGCGTCGGCCGTGAGCGAGCGGTCCAGGGCCGCGCGCATCCGGGGCTGCAGAGGCCGCTCGACCAGCCGGTGCACGCCGTACGCGACCACGAGCGCGGCGGCCACGGCCAGCGGGAGCGTGAGGCGGTTGCCCAGCGCCGGGTGGAGCCACTGGATCAGCAGGAACCCGACGTGGTGGTGGAAGAGGTAGAGCGGATAGGTCAGCGCGCCGAGGAAGGTGAGCCACCGCCAGTCGATCCGGTCGAACGCGCCGACCGCCACGAGGATCATCACCAGGAAGATCAGCGAGATCACGCCCACCACGAGCGCCGAGCCCAGCGCCTGCCCGTATCTCCGGACCGCCGGTGGTCCCTCGTTCAGCGCCGAGTAGAGCGCGAGAGTCCAGCCCACGCCCACGAACAGCCAGGGGAACAGCGACCCCCCGAAACGGTGGACGAGAAACAGGGCCATCCCCGCGATGAAGTACGGCGCGCTGAACGGGACGAGCACCGCCTGCAGCAGGTCGGCGTTCACCCGGTCGGCGATCGCCAGCAGCAGCACCCACGCCCCCATGAACGCCAGGCACCGGCGGTAGGTGATCCCCACGGCCGCGAGGCAGGCGACGAGGGCGTAGAAGACCAACTCCTGCCACAGCGTCCAGTAGACGATCTCCAGGTCGCGTACGGCGAAGCCGTGCTGGAGCATCGTCATGTTGGCCAGCAGCTCGGTGAGGCTCGGCCGGTGGTCGGTGATCAGGCCGCCGACGGCCAGGCCGCCCAGGACGAGCACGCTCGCCCAGTACGCCGGGAACAGCCGGGCGATCCGCGACGCCGCGAAGTGGCCCGGCGTGCGGCCCCAGGCGCTCATCAGGATCACGAATCCGCTGATCAGGAAGAACAGGCGCACGCCGTACACGCCGAACATGGTCGCCATGCTCAGCCCGGGGAAGGCGTTGGGCGTGCCCCAGGCGCGCGTCTCGCCGAAATGGAAAAGGACGACGCCGAGGGCCGCGCAGAACCGCAGGAGGTCGAGCACGCGCAGCCGGGACGGTCCCGGGGGAATGGCCGGCGCATCGGTGATGCGGGGGGCCGCAGCCAGCATAGGCCGGAATATATCCTGAAAGATCCCTGTGAGTCGGATATTCACCCAGCGCTGGTGGCGCAGCGGCGCGGACGGTCAGGTGCGCAGCATGGGCGGGTGCAGCAGCACGGCGGGGCCTCGGCGGTAGAGCATGGCGGGACGGCCGCCGTCCCGGGTCGTGGTGTGCCCGGTGGGCACGAGGAAGCCCTCCGTCTTGGTGACCTTCCTGTGAAAGTTACGCGGGTCGAGCGGGCGTCCCCAGACGATCTCGTAGACGCGGCGCAGCTCCGCAACGGTGAACTCGGGCGGGCAGAAGGCGGCGCCGAGCGAGGTGTACTCGAGCTTGCCCCTGGCCCGCTCCACACCGTCGAGCATGATCCTGCGGTGGTCGAAGGCCATCTGCGTCAGCTCGGCCACCGGCTGCCAGCTCATGTGGGCCTCGGTGGACGCGGGCAGGTCCGGGGCGAGGCCCAGATAGGCCACGCTGACGACCCGCTGGCGCGGATCGCGGTCCGGATAGCCGTAGGTCTGGAGTTGCTCCAGGTGGACCGGTGCCCCGGGAAGACCGGCCCGTTCGGCGAGCACGCGGGCCGCCGCGGCGGGAAGGTCCTCCTCCAGCTTGATGAAGCCGCCGGAGAGCGCCCACCTGCCCTCGTACGGCGGCCGGTCGCGCCGCCAAACGAGGGCGCTGAGCTGCTGGCATCTGACGGTGAGCACGACAAGATCCACGCTGACCGGGATACGCGGGATCATGTCCAGCACGCTACAGGACGCGGGCCGCGGCTCGGGCCGTCCGGAGTCGGCCGGCCCGGCCCCTCGCGGGAGCTTCACCACCGCTCCACTTCCCCGAAACCGGGATAGGCGCCCCCGGACGCCGCCCGGCACGGCGCGATCTGCACAGCGCGGCCGATGCCGGGCGACGCACCGACGGGAACGTCAGAGCGCCTGCGTGGGCTTGACGTAGGTCACCCGGAGGTTCAGGTAGGCCGCCGCGCCGTAGTCGTGACCGCGTACGGCGAGCAGGTTGCAGCAGTCGAGGTAGGTCGCGGGCACCACGACGTCGATCGCCCCGGCGGCGCACCGGCCGCTCTTGACGCTCTGCAGGAGGTGACCGTTGAAGTAGACCTGTGCGTCGTTGTCCACCGTGCCCTGGATGCGCACCGCCTGCGCGTCCCGCGGCAGGTGCAGCCAGTGGCGCACCAGGATGTCGGTGTTGACCGCCCACGGGGTCTTGACGTTGGCCTGGTTGTTCCACGAGCAGGTTCCGTTGGTGGTGCCGAAGCCCGCCTGCCCCCTCGGCCACGCGCTGTCGTCGAATCCCCGCTCGGCGAAGCCCGGCACCTGGGTCGTGGCGGGCACCTGGCGGTAGGTCCAGCCCGTGCTGTTGTAGTCGAGCGCGGTGACGACGTTCGCACGCCCGCTCGCGGCCTGGGCGGCGGTGGCCGCGGGGACGGCCAGGGCCATCGCGGCCACCAGCGCGCCCGCCGCGAGACCGGCGGGCAGGTGACGGAGTCGGTTCATGGGCGGTCTCCTTGTCGATCGTCGAATGCCCTGTGCGGCGGGCATCTCGATGCCGGCGTGGACGGGGTCAACCGTCGCTCCGCCTTCGGCGGCGGCGCAGGCAAAGGAGATCAGCGGGCGGGGCCGGCGATGCGGGCGCCCCGCCGCGGCATTGTCCGTTCCTTGCGCGCACATTGCCTGGCCGTGCTCATCGCGCGCCTCCAGCGCGGGCCCACCGCGCGCCTCCAGCGCGGGCCCACCGCGCGCCTCCGGCGCGACATGGGGCCGGACCGGCTCGATCAGGGGGCGGTCAGCGGGTGTAGTGGTAGTAGACCGGCTCGGCGGACTTCCTGCCGTCGGCGGAGGTGACCTCCACCTTTATCCAGACGTCGTCGGGGACCGTGGCCCAGTCCACCGGGATCCAGATCTTCTCCGTGCCCGCCGGCAGCCCCTGGATCGGCGTGGTGTCGTGCCAGCCCACCGTGGCCGAGTCGACGACCCGCGGCGTGTCCAGGCCCGGCCAGCTCAGCGTGACCTTGGCCGAGCCGAGGTGGTAGCCGCGGACCTCCAGGCCGTCCTGGATCTGCCGCGCGCGCCGCTGCACCTCGATCGGGATCGGACGGTCCCAGTCCGCCGCGATCTCCTCCGACAGCGACGGCGAGCCGCAGGTGAAGAAGTCGCTCCACATGTACGAGATGATCTTCGACACGTACGGCGCGGCGAGCGTCACCTGCCTGTCCAGCCTGGGCTTGTCGGTGCGTCCGCGAGTGCCCTGACGGCCGCAGGTCTCCGTCGAGGTGGACGGCTCGAACGCCTCGACGTTGGCCCACAGCTCTACCTGGACGCCCTCCTGGACCAGCTCCTGACGGGCCAGCGACATCGCACGGTAGTAGTCGCGGGTGCTGCCGTAGTAGGCCGTGGCGTACGTGCTCTCCCCGACGACCGGCTTGAGGCTGTCGTCCACCGGCTTGTTCTTCCAGTTGGGCCAGAACAGGCCGACCTTGCCCGTGCCCCGGCCGTCCTGCGGCGCGATGATCTCCACCCCGGTCCGTGCGAGGGCCTTGAAGCCCTCGGCCACCTGGCCGGGCGTGGAGGTGTACTTCACCCGTCTGCGGCTGTCGATGTACGGGCTCACCAGGATCGGCTTGTCCGGCAGTACCTGTTCGACGATCAGGTGCTGCTCGGCGTACACCTGGAGCGTCTGGACCTTGCTCGGGTCGGGCCAGTCGCGCAACTGCAGCTCGAACGGCTGGTAGACGCCGCCCAGCGACTCGCGGTCCTTGAAGCGGTCGCCGTAGTCCTGCAGGACCCGCCGGGTCAGCGTGGTGAGCGTGCCGATGTGGCGGGGGTCGGCCCGGGTGGACTCCTCGGGGTCGCGCGGCGCGAGCGGCAGGGCGGGGAAGACCTTGATGCCGAACCGGTCGCCGAGGTCGAGCAGTTCGCTGAGGCTGTCCTTGGCGCCCGCCGACACGAGGATCAGGTGGAAGCCGCGCCCCTCGCGGGTGAAGTCGCACGTGGGGTCGTCCGAGCCGTCCTCGGGCGCGAGGAGCCGGAAGAAGACGGCGTCCCCCACGACGACCTCGTGCTCCATCTGCGGGCAGCGGAAGATGCCGGGGCCGAACCGCTCGTCGGTGCGGTAGACGTACGTCCCCGTGATCCTGTTGCCCGCGTTGGCCGCCTGGAGCTCCTTCTCCGCGGCCTTCATGCAGGACAGCCCGTTCTCGACGCAGCGGGCGTACCTGGCGTCGGGCTTGGGGTCCTTGCCCTCGGGAGTCGACGCCTCCAGGACCTGGCCCTCGTCGTCGGTCTCGCGCGGCGACAGGCCGAAGCCGAGGCGCACGACCGTGTCCCCGCCGAGGCGGTGGATGGCCTCCAGCTGGCGGCGCCAGGTGCAGGGGTCGGAGGTCGGGATCAGCCAGTAGCCGCTCACGGCGTACGGCGTGGTCGCCGCGGTCTCGAACGTCCCGCAGGGGTCGGTGAACTCGCTGTGCGTCGGCGACCCGACCACGGGGGTCGAGGGGGCCGTCTGCCCGGCGCTGGCGGTGCCGGAGCCGGTGCTCCCGTCACGAAACACGATCACCACTGATGCGACGCCGGCGAGAATCGCCACGCCCAGGATCAGAGTGAGCCAGCGCATTTTCAGGACACTACCGCCCGTCGTTCAAATGATCTTGCCGCGCCCAGACTACCCGGATGTTCGCGCTGCCGGGCCGGCGTCACGAGCCACCTGCGGCAGTGTTCACCGCGCGTTCAGCAGTGGTCAGCTCTTGACGCCCGCCCACGCCTCTAACTGGGTGACGAACCGGCGTGCGGAGTTGGGCCAGTGGTGGTGCGTCCGCGCGGCGGCGTAGCCGCGCCCGCCGGTGCCGATCCGCTCGAAGGGGTTGTCCCTGAGCTGGAGCACCGCCCGCGCCACCGCCTGGGGGTTCTGCCAGGGGACGACCAGGCCGCACTGGTAGCGCTCCACCAGCTCCACGGCCCGCGGCGAGGGGGTGGTGATGACCGGGATGCCGTGCGCCATGTACTCCACGATCTTCGTGGGCATCGAGTGGCGGTAGTTGGGCTCGTCGTGCAGCAGCGAGAGCCCGGCGAGCGCGCCGTCGAGCCGCTTGAGCGCCTCGTCGTTCGGCATGAAGTCGCGCCACTCCAGCACGCCCTCGGCGACGGCCTCGTTCAGCAGGGGACGGCTCTGCGGGTCGGCGTAGCCGATGAGCTCCACGGCCACCCGGTGCGGCTGGAGCAGGCGGGCCACCTCGACGGCCTCCTGGACGCCCCGGGCCTCCGACAGCCAGCCGAGGTAGACGACGCGGTCGTCGCCGGGCGGGCTGACCCGGTCGGGCACCCACGTCTCGTTCGGCACCACGAGGTGCTGCTGCTTGAACCGGCCCGCGTACGCCGCCTCGGCCAGCAGCAGGTGCAGCCGACGCTCGGCGGTGGTTTCGAGGAGCCGGGCGAGGAAGCGCATGGGCGGGCGCAGGAACGCCGGCAGCCACGGCTTGAGCGACAGCGTCGCGGGGGTGTCCTCGTGGACGTCCCACACGACCGGCGGGCGACGGCGCACCCCCGCGACCGCGAACAGCAGCTCGGGGTCGTGGATGAGGGCCAGGTCGACCTTGCCGCGCATGCTCTTGAAGAGCTTGCGGGCCGCCCGCACCGCCGCCAGGCGACGCCGCTCGGCGGCCCTGGGGAGGTCCACACCCGTCACCCACGAACGCGGCACGACTCCCCGCGCGGTGTACGGCGCGGCGTACGTGACCTCATGACCGGCGTCGACGAGCGCCCGAATCTGCCGGTGCAGGATCCGGGCGTCCTCGGGGTGATGCACCACCGTCATGACGAGCACGTGCACGCGCGAAACCCTTCCTACAACCGCTCGACGCGTTCGCTCGTGGCAAGCACGCCGCGAGTGTCCAGGACGAGAGGGGCGCGCTCCTCCACGACGTCGAGGTCGAAGGCCGAATGCTGCTGGAGCAGGACCACCACGTCGGCGGCGGCCACGGCCTCGGCCAGGTCCTCCTCGCGGGGGATCTGCCTGCCCTCGACCGCCCACTCCTTCACGTACGGGTCGCAGAAGGACAGATCGGCGCCCAGTTCCAGGAGCGCCTCGGCCACGGGGATGGCCGGTGTCTCCCGCTCGTCGGCGATGTCCGGCTTGTACGTCACGCCGAGGAGCAGCACGCGCGAGCCGTTCACGGGCTTGCGGGCCCGGTTGAGCAGCCGCTGCACGCGCGCCACCACGTACGACGGCATCCGCTCGTTGATCTCCTGGGCCAGTTCCACGAACCGGAAGGGATAGCCGAGCTTGCGCACCGTGTAGGACAGGTACGACGGGTCGACGGGGATGCAGTGCCCGCCGACGCCGGGGCCCGGCAGGAACTTCTGGAAGCCGAAGGGCTTGGTGGAGGCCGCCTCGATGGCCTCCCACAGGTTCACGCCGAGCTCGTCGCAGAAGATCGCCATCTCGTTGACGAGGGCGATGTTGACGTGCCGGTAGGTGTTCTCCAGCAGCTTGGCCATCTCCGCCTCGCGGGTGCCGCTGACCGGCACGACCCGCTCGACGAACTGCGCGTAGAAGGCGGCGGCCCGCTCCTTGCAGGCGGGGGTGAAGCCGCCGACGACCTTGGGGGTGTTGCGCAGGCCGAACTTGGGGTTGCCCGGGTCGATCCGCTCCGGCGAGAACGCCAGGTGGAAGTCCTTGCCGGCCACCAGACCGGACTGCTCCAGGATCGGCCGCGCCAGCTCGTCCGTGGTGCCGGGCCACGTGGTGGACTCCAGCACGACGAGCGTGCCCGCCTGGAGGTGCTCTGCGACGGTGCGGGTGGCGCCCTCGACGGCGGACAGGTCCGGACGGTGGTCCTCGTCCAGCGGCGTCGGAACGCAGATGACGATCGTGCGCGACCGCGACAGCACGGACGCGTCCAGCGTGGCCGTGAAGCCGCCGGTGAGCATCGCGTCGAGGTCGGCGTCGGTCAGGTCGTCGATGTAGGAGCGGCCGGCGTTCAGGGCCTCGACCTTGCGGGGGTCGACGTCCAGACCGGCCACTCGCAGGCCCGCCGCCGTGGCCTCCTTGGCCAGCGGCATGCCCACGTATCCCAGCCCGATGATCGTGAGATCGAAGGCTGTCACGACGAGGCCTTGGGGGGAACCTGGGGGCGGAAACAACACTTCATGGTGGCAAAGGTTATCTCAACTCGGAACCAAGCATGCCTGATGCAACACATCCGACTTTCTGCTGTTTATCGGCTTTCGGTCAAGGACTGGTAGATCCCTTGGTACGTGCGGGCCAGGCTGCTCCAGGTCCGGTGGGCGGCGACCTCGGCCTTACCCGCCTCGCCCATCACCCGGCGGCGCTCCGGATCCTCGCGCAGCGCGGCGAGCGCCTTGGCCAGCGCGGCCGGATCGCCGGGCGGCACCAGCAGACCGGCGCCCTCGCCGCCGACGAGTTCCGCGAGGGCGGGCAGGTCGCTCAGCACGACCGGCTTGCCGAGCGCCATCGCCTCGACCGGCTTCAGCGGGGTGACCAGACGGCAGACGCGCAGGTCCTCACGCGGGCAGACGAAGATGTCGATGGCGGCCTGCGCCTGCAACGCCTCGTCCGGGCCCACCCGGCCGGGCAGGATCGCCTCCTTCAGGCCGAGCCGTTCGACCTGTTCGAGCAGCGCGGGCCGCTCGGCCCCGTCTCCGACCAGCAGGACCTTCACCGGCGTTCCGGCGTCGCGCAGCAGCGCGGCGGCGCTCAGCAGCGTGGCGAAGCCCTCGTAGGCGACGATGCTCGACACCGAGCCCACGACGATCTCGTCCCGGCCGATCCCGAACCGGTCGCGGAACGCCTCGCCGTCGTAGTCGGCCGTCAGCAGGGAGTCGTCCACGGCGTTGGGCGCGAGGAAGATGCGCTCCCTGGGCACGCCGCGCTCGACGATCTCGGCGGCCATCGTCTCGGCGAGCGTCACGACCGCGTCGGCCTCGCGCATGATCTGCGCCTCGCGCTCACGCTGCAGTGTGTGCCGCTCGCTGCCGACCCTCGCGGGGTCGCGGGAGACCCAGGTCTCCTCCAGGAAGCCGCGCACCTCGTACACGAAGGGGGTGTTCGTCCGCTCGCGCACGGCGAGCGCGACCGAGCCGTTGCGGTGGTCGGTCGCCGCGTGCAGGACCTGCGGGCGGAGGGTCCTGACCAGCTCGGAGACGTCCGCGGCGCCGCGGATCATCCGCCCCTGGCTCTCGAACGGCACCTCGTCCTTCGGCAGCAGCCGGTAATAGGGGATGCCGTCGATCTCCTCGTACGGCTCGGCGTCGGTGTGCCCCTGAAGCATGGGCCAGCCCCAGCTCGTCACCACGTGGGGGTCGAGCCCGGCCGCCTTCTGGGCGGTGACGATGCGGTGGGTGCGCACGGTGTAACCCGCCTGCGTGTACGGCAGGGCGTTGGTGACCATGTGCAGCACCCGGCCGGGCACCCGCTCACCCATGATGATCTTCGGCTTGGGCGGGATCGGGTTCGGTCCGAGCGCGGCCTTCTCGCCCTCGTAGTAGGCCATCCTCCGGCGGACGAACGGCCATCGGGCATGCGGCTGGAGCACCCTGACCGCGTCGGACATCCGGCCGGCGTCGAAGTTGGCCTTGGCGTCCCGCAGCGGGCCCTTGGCCGCGCGCTGCAGGATCTTGCGAGTCCTGACCTTGACGAACCGGGCCGCGGGCCAGGCGACCCGGCCGACGACCGGGCGCACCCCGGCGGGCATGGCGTCGGCGGCGGCCTGGGCGACCCGCATGGGGTCGGACTTGACCTTGCTCACGAAGATCCGGGAGACGAGGACCGGGTTCCTCGCGAACCCCCGGAGGAAGCCGCCGAGGCCGGCCTTCGCGGACGCGGCGGACACGGCCTTCAGGGGCTTGTTGGCCTCGGTTTCCACGGCGCGACCGTACCATAGGCAACGTTTGTCCCAGGCTGGAGGAAATACGAAAGGCGAGGTAGATGAGAGACAACCCCCTCGTCCTGCACGTACTGGGCGCCCGGCCCAACTTCGTCAAGGCGGCTCCGGTCGTCGGGGGGCTGGCCGAGCTCGGGATCCGGCAGGGCATCGTCCACACCGGCCAGCACTACGACGCGCTGATGTCGGACGTGTTCTTCGCCGATCTCGGGCTGCCCGAGCCGATCGCGAACCTCGGCGTCGGCAGCGGGACCCACGCCCGGCAGACGGCCGCCCTGCTCACGGGGCTGGAGGACGTCGTGCTCGAACACCGCCCTGCGCTCGTGGTGGTGTACGGCGACGTGAACTCGACGCTCGCGGCGATCCTCGTCTGCGCCAAGCTGCACGTGCCGACCGCGCACGTCGAGGCGGGCCTGCGCTCCTTCGACCGGGAGATGCCCGAGGAGGTCAACCGGGTCGTCACCGACGCGCTGTCGGACCTGCTGTTCGCCACCTCGCCTGAGGCGCTGTCGCACCTGGCCAACGAGGGCGTTGACCCGGCGAAGGTGCACCTCGTCGGCAACCCGATGATCGACAGCCTGTTCGCCGCGCTGCCGAAGCTCGACCCGGCGCCGGTCCAGGAACGCCTGGGCATCGACGGCAGGTACGCGGTGGCCACGCTGCACCGCCCGGCGAACGTGGACGACCCGGAGGCGGCCCGCGAACTGGTCGACGCCGTGCTCGGAGTGGCCGAGCAGGTGCCGGTCGTCGTCCCCCTGCACCCCCGCGGCCGGCAGCGGCTGGCGGACGCCGGTCTCGTGGACCGGCCGCATCTGAAGATCGTGGACCCGCTCGGTTATGTGGACTTCCTGTCCCTGGTGCGCGGCGCCGCCCTGGTGGTGACCGACTCCGGCGGAGTCCAGGAGGAGACGACCATGCTGGGCGTCCCCTGCCTGACCGTCCGGCCCAACACCGAGCGGCCGATCACCGTGACCCACGGCACCAACCGGCTCGTCACCCCCGCCTCGCTTCCCGCCGAGGCGTCCAAGGCGCTCGCCGACGGCGCGGCCACACCGAGCGGCGAGCTGCCGCCGCTGTGGGACGGCGCGGCCGGGCCTCGGATCGCCCGTGTCATCGACGCCTGGCTCCGCGGCGACAGCCTCTCCCCCGCCGCACGAGGCAGGGTCGGCTGAATCTCCCTGTACAGGCATGAAGGCCGCGTTGACCCCCGTACGATGACCCTTCCGTAAAGGGGAGAGGTATGGCTGAGACCGAAGAGACTCCTGACGGGCCCCGCTTCCAGCGGCTGGGGCCGGTGAACTGGCTGCCCGAGGAGCGCAAGCACGTCGAGCAGTACGAGCAGCGGATCCGCGACCTGGAGAACCGGCTCGCCTACCAGGAGGCCCGTGCCGACTACGCCCTCTGGCGACTCCAGGCCACCCAGACCCAGAAGCCCTACCGGGTCGCGCAGGTGCTGACGAACGCGGCGAAGCCCAAGAAGATCGTCCGGCTGCCCCGCGACCTCAGCAAGGCGATGAAGGACGGCAGGAAGGCACCGAAGGCGCCGCCCTCCGCCATCGAGGTCGCCGCCGCCGCCGAGGCACGGGGTCCCGAGGTCAAGATCCCGGGCCTCAAGTGGCCGGACGGCCCGGTCGTACGGCCGGACCTGCGGGTCGCGGTGATCCTCGACGACTTCTCCCGCATGGCGTTCCAATACGAGTGGGACCAGATCGAGTTCGGGCTGCAGGACTGGCGCGAGGTCTTCGCGGAAAAGCGCCCCGAGATGCTGTTCTGCGAGTCGGCCTGGCACGGCAACCAGGGCCGCTGGCGCTACCAGATGACCGGGACCAACGCGCCGAAGCAGGAGCTGCGCGACCTGATCGCCTGGTGCCGCGAGGAGGGCATCCCCACGGTCTTCTGGAACAAGGAGGACCCGCCCAACTTCGACTTCTTCATCGACACGGCCAAGCTGTTCGACTACGTGTACACGTGCGACGGCGACATGATCCCGAAATATCGCGAGATGCTAGGTCATGACCGTGTCGGCGTGCTGCAGTTCGCCGCCCAGCCCCGGATCCACAACCCGATCCAGACCAAGCAGGGCCGGCCGTACGACGTGGTCTTCGCGGGGATGTACTTCCGCGACAAGCACCCCGAGCGGCGCGAGCAGATGGAGACGATCCTCGCGCCCGTACGCCCGCTCGGCCTGCACATCTACGCCAGGAACGCCTCGGTGGCCGACAAGTACGCCTGGCCGGAGGAGTACCGCCCCCACATCGTCGGCGAGCTGCCGTACGAGCAGATGCTGGCCGCGTACAAGATGTACAAGGTCTTCCTGAACGTGAACTCGGTGATCGACTCGCCGACCATGTGCGCGCGCCGGGTCTTCGAGCTGTCGGCCTGCTCGACGACCGTGCTGTCGGGCTGGTCGCGGGCCATCGAGGAGACGTTCGGCCCGCTCATCCCGGTCGCGCACTCGCAGGAGGAGGCGTACAACCGGGCGATCTACCTGATCAACAGCCCGGAGCTGCGGGCGCGCCAGGGCCACCTGGCGATGCGCGAGGTGTTCGACAAGCACCTGTTCTCCCACCGGGTCGACCAGATCCTCACCGACCTCGGCCTGCCGGTCGTCCCGCGCTCGCGGTCGATCTCCGTGGTGCTGCCGACCAACCGGGCCGGCCAGCTCGAACACGCGATCAGCCAGGTGGCGCGGCAGCGGCACCGCAACCTGGAGCTCGTGCTGGTCATGCACGGCCTGTCGGAGGACCCGGCGGTCGTGCGCGACAAGGCCCTCGCGGCGGGCATCCCGGCGGTGAAGGTGCTGACCGCCGACCCGTCCTGGACGCTCGGCGAGGTGCTCAACCACGGCATCGCCCACGCCGAGGGCGAGCTGATCTCCAAGATGGACGACGACAACATCTACGGCGAGCACTACCTGTCGGACCTGGTCCGCGCCTTCGACTACGCCGACGCCGAGATGGTCGGCAAGGGCGCCCACTACACGTACTTCCCCGACCAGAACGTCACGATCTTCCGCCTGCCCGGGCTGGAGCACCGCTACGCCCACCTCATCCAGGGGGCGACGATCCTGGCCAAGACCGACCTGCTGCGGGCGTTCCCGTTCGAGGCGGTCAACGCGGGCGAGGACACCCGTCTCGTGCGGCGCTGCAAGGAGGAGGGCGTCCGGATCTACTCGGCCGACCGGTACAACTTCATCTACATGCGCGGCTCGGACGCCACCGCCCACACCTGGCAGGCGGCGGACTTCAAGCTGACCCGCAACGCCCAGTTCTGCTTCGCCGGCAACCCCGAGCCGCACGTGCTCATCTGACCCGTGCCCATCTGGGCGGATGACCGCCGAGGACCCGTCGTGGTCCTCGGCGGTCCGCCTCCGGCCTGCTCCGCAGTCCTCTCACCGTCTCCTGGCCGACGCTCCGACCTGGCCGTTCTCTCCTTGGTACCCCTGGCTGTACCTCCATTGGGCAGCACGCGGGAGCGACCGGGAGGGCCCGCGGCTGGTGTGCTGATCACTGTCAGTCGAGCGCTCCAACAGGAGAGAGTGAAATGGCAGTCGACAGCCGGCCGGAGGCCGGGCACCGCACGAGCGAGACCGGGATCCGGGGCCTCATCCGCCGCCGCCCGCTGATCAGTTTCTTCGTCCTGGCCAACCTCATGAGCTGGGCGGCCTGGTTGCCCTACGTCCTGTCGGACAACGGCCTGGGGGTCTGGGACTTCGACTTCCCCTCGTTGCTCGGTACGACCCAGTTCTCCGGCGTTCTCCCCGGCGCCTACCTCGGCCCCATCTTCGCCGCGTACATCGTGACCAGGATCGCGGACGGCAAGGAAGGCGTCCGCCGGTGGGTCCAGCGGATGACCAAGTGGCGGGTCGGCTGGGCCTGGTACCTCGTGACCGCCCTCGGCGTCCCCGCCACCATCGTCGTCACCGGTCTCGCGCTCTCCGGCGAGGACATCCACATGCCGCCCGTCGCCGCGCTGGTCGCCTACGTGCCCGGCCTGCTGCTCCAGATGGTCACCACCGGTCTCGCCGAAGAGCCCGGCTGGCGCGACTTCGCCCTGCCCCGCATGCAGCGGAAGTTCGGCCCGCTCGGCGCCACCGTCATCCTCGGCCCGCTGTGGGGCGTCTGGCACCTGCCGCTGTTCCTGAGCCAGTGGGGCGGCTGGCCGGACGTCACCTGGATGAGGGTCGGCGAGTTCATCGCCTTCGCCTCGATCTTCAGCGTGGTCGTCACCTGGGTGTTCAACCGCACCGGGCAGAGCCTGCCGCTGGTCATGCTGCTGCACGTCAGCGTCAACAACTTCATGTCGATCGTCTACTCGGACATGTTCCCGTCGATCGACACCCCGGAGCACGCGAGCCATGTCACCCTGCTCGCGGCCACCACGGCGGCGGTCCTGGTGCTCATCGCGACCCGCGGCCGCCTCGGCTACCGTCCCGCCGAGGAACTCGCGCCGGAGCTCACCCCGCGGCGCTGAATCCACGCGAGCCCGCGTTGAGATCTCTGTTCTAAGCTCGTCAGCCCGAGGGGGTGTGCATCATGGCGGCGCGCCAGCGGAAGCCGGCCGACACCCGGCAGGACGACCGGCGAGACGTCCGGAGGGGTGTCGCCGCACGCGCCCATGGCCTCTTCGACGCCTTCGAACACCTCATCGGCGGTCTCGGCACCGCGCTGCTGGCGTTCGCCGGTCTGTTGTGGCTCGTCCTGGTCGCGCTCACCTGCGTGATCGGTCTGGGCCTGCTCCTGGCGCCCACCGTGCCGCGCGTCGTGCGGTCCGTCGCCGAGCGGGAGCGCGGCCGGTTGTCCCGCTGGGGGCCGGAAATCGTCAATCTGGGACCCGCGCCGGCCGGCGTACGCGCCGCCCTCGCCGATCCGGCCGTACGGCGGGAGCTGTGCTGGCTCCTCGTGCACGGCACGCTCGGCCTGTTCCTCGGCCTGGCGGCGTTGACCCTGGTGGTGGACGCCGTGCAGGACATCACGTACCCGCTGTGGTGGCGGGCGCTGCCCGTGGAGGACCCCGCCCCGACCCTGGTGTTCTGGGACGTGCACGACGACGCCGACGCCTGGGCGGTCGCGCTCCTCGGCGTGGGGCTGGCCGTCAGTTTCCTGGTCCTCGGGACCGGGATGGCCCGGTTGCAGGCGTGGCCGGGACGCCGGCTCCTGGCGCCCACCGCGGACATGGACCTGTCCCTGCGCATCGCACAGCTGGCGGCCACCCGCGCGGCGGCGCTGGACGCCCACGCCGCGGAGTTGCGGCGGATCGAACGTTCACTGCACGACGGGGCGCAGAACCGGCTGGTCGCCGTCACCGTGCTGCTCGGCGCGGCCCGCCGCGCCCTGGCGCAGAACCGGCCGGGCGCGCAGGACTTGCTCGAACGCGCCCAGGAGACCGCCGAGCAGGCACTGGCCGAGCTCCGTACGGTCGTCCGCAGCATCCTGCCGCCCGTGCTGGCCGACCGGGGGCTCGCCGACGCGCTCGCCGGGCTCGCGGCGAACTGCGGGGTGCCCTGCCGGGTGGACGTGGACGCGCTCGGCAGGTGCGCCGCCTCCATCGAGGCCACCGCCTACTTCGTGAGCGCCGAGGCGCTCACCAACATCTCCCGGCACAGCCGGGCCCGGCACGCCACGGTGACCGTACGGCGTGCGGGCGACCGGTTGTCCCTGCGCATCGAGGATGACGGCGTCGGCGGCGCGGACGAACGGCGCGGCTCCGGACTCACCGGCATGCGCAGCCGGATCGAGGCGCACGACGGGCGTCTCACCCTGACCAGCCCACCCGGTGGGCCGACCACCCTCGACGTGGAGTTGCCGTGCGGATCGTGATAGCCGAGGACGACCCGTTGCTGCGCGAAGGGGTCGCGCTGCTGCTACGCGCGGAGTCCCTGGACGTGGTGGCCACGACCGACTCTCCGGACACCTTCCTGGCCGCCGTCGACGCCCACCGGCCCGATGTGGCCATCGTCGACGTCCGGATGCCTCCGACCCACACCACCGAGGGCATCGCCGCGGCCGTGGAGGCCAGGCGCCGTCAGCCCGGGCTGGCGGTGCTCGTGCTGTCCGCCTACGTCGAGCAGGCGTTCGCCACCGAACTGCTCGCCGCCGGAACCGACCGGCTCGGATATCTGCTCAAGGAGAGAGTCGGCCGCGTCGGCGAGTTCCTCGACGCCCTGCACCGGGTGGCCGCCGGAGGCACGGCGATCGACCCGGAGGTCGTCGCCCAGTTGCTCACACGCACCCGCTCCGACAGCGGGCTGGAACGGCTGACCGCCCGGGAACACGACGTGCTCGCCCTGATGGCCGAGGGACTCGGCAACACCGCCATCTCCGAACGACTCTTCATCAGCGAAGGCGCCGTCCACAAGCACATCCGCAGCATCTTCGCCAAACTCGACCTGGCGCCCACCGACCGGGCGGACCGGAGGGTGACGGCCGTCCTGCGCTACCTGGAACAGACCCAGCGCCGCGGCTGACGCCGGCGCCGATACCGGCAGGCGCGTGATCCTGCCGTACGGCGACAAGGAATGCCGGGGAGTTTGCGATGGTTGCCCTGTTCCGGGACCCTCCCGCCTTCGGGCGGGCGGGTCCCGTGTACGTGCACGCCGGACAGGGGGAGCCTCTCACGTGACCACGACGACGGCATCGAAAGGCATCGGGCTACGGTCGGAGCGCGGTCCCGTGCTCGCCGCCATCATGCTCTGCACCGCTCTGGTGGCGCTGGACAGCACGATCATCGCCACCGCGGTGCCGTCCGTCGTCACCGACCTCGGCGGGTTCTCCCAGTTTCCCTGGCTGTTCTCGATCTACCTGCTCACGCAGGCCGTGACCGTCCCCATCTACGGCAAGCTCGCCGACGTGTTCGGGCGCAAGCCGGTGATGTTCTTCGGCATCGGGGCGTTCCTGCTCGGGTCGGTGCTGTGCGGGGTGGCCTGGAGCATGCCCGCGCTGATCGCCTTCCGCGCGATCCAGGGCATCGGGGCCGGGGCGGTTCAGCCGATCAGCATGACGATGGCCGGCGACCTGTACACGGTCGAGGAGCGGGCCCGCGTCCAGGGCTACCTCGCCAGCGTGTGGGGCATCTCCGCGGTGGTCGGCCCGACGCTCGGCGGCGTGTTCTCCGAGTACGTCTCCTGGCGCTGGATCTTCTTCATCAACCTGCCGCTCGGCGCGGTGGCCGCCTGGATGCTGGCCCGGCGCTTCAGGGAGCAGGTGCAGCGGGGCTCCCACCGGATCGACTACACGGGCGCCGCGCTGCTCACCGGCGGCTCCTCGCTGCTCATCCTCGGCCTGCTCGAGGGCGGCGTCGCCTGGGACTGGAACTCGGCGCCCAGCCTGCTGATCTTCGCGGCGGGCCTCCTCCTGATCGTCGCCTTCGCGCTCGTGGAGCGCCGCGCGGCCGAGCCGGTGCTGCCCCTGTGGGTGTTCCGCCGCCGCACGCTGACCGGCGGCAACCTGACCTCCCTCGGCATCGGCGCCCTCACCATCGGGCTCACCTCGTACGTCCCGACGTACGCGCAGGGCGTGCTGGGCACCGGCGCGCTGGTGGCGGGCTTCGCCCTGGCCGCGCTCACCGTGGGCTGGCCCCTCGCCGCGACGTTCTCCGGCCGTTTCTACATGCGCATCGGGTTCCGCGACACCGCGCTGATCGGCGTCGTCGTGGTGGTGGCCGGCACCGTGCTGTGCGCGCTGCTCGGGCAGAACGCGATGATCTGGCAGGTCGCGGCCGCCTGTTTCGTCGTCGGCGTCGGCCTCGGGCTGTCGGCCAGCCCCACGATGGTCGCCGTGCAGTCGGTCGTCGGCTGGGAACGCCGCGGCGTGGTCACCGCGACCAACATGTTCTGCCGCTCGATCGGCAGCACCGTCGGGGCCGCGGTGCTCGGCGCCATCTCCAACGCGACGCTGTCGGACCGCTTCGCCCACCCGCCCGCCGACGTCGCGGGACGGCTGCCGAACAGCCTCGACGCCACCAGCCTGGTGCTGAGGGCCCAGGGCGCGGCGGCCCATTCGGCCACCGCGTCCTTCGTCCGGGGCGCGCTGTACGACGCGGTCCACCACATCTTCATCGCGCTCGTCGTCGTCGCCGTGCTCAGCGTCGCCGCGCTGCTGCTCATGCCCCGCCGTACGACCGAGCTGACCTTCGACTGACCGCCCGCTGTGGATCAGAGCTCGATGACGACCTTGCCCCGGGTCCGGCCGGCTTCGGCCATCCGGTGTACGGCCGCCAGGTCCGCGAGGGGGTGCCGCTCGGCGACGTCCACGACGATCTCCCCCGCGTCCACCAGGGCGGCCATCTCGGCCAGCTGGTCGACGTCGTTGCGGGTGACGAACCGCGTGGCGGTGACGCGCGAGCCCGGGGGCGGCTGAACGGGCGCGGTGATCGAGACGAGGTGGCCGCCGGGGCGTACCAGCCGGGCCAGGTCCGCGCCGGCGCCGGGCGCGAACGGGACGAGGTTGAGCAGCACGTCCAGGTCCCCGGGCAGAGGATCCGTCCGGTAGTCCACCACCTCGTCGGCTCCGCAGGCCCGGACCGCCGCGGCGCTCGACGCGTTCCCTGCCGTGGCGATCACCGTCGCTCCCGCCCTTCTGGCGAACTGCACGGCGAACATCCCCACCCCGCCGCCCGCACCGTTGACCAGCACGCGCCGGCCCGGAGCGATCCGGCCGTGCTCATACACCGTCTGCCATGCTGTCAGTCCCGCCACCGGGATCGCGGCGGCGTCGGCGAGCGGGACGGCCTTCGGCGCCGGGGCCAGCAGCCGCGCGGGCGCGACGGAGTACTCCGCCGCCGCACCGCCCTCCAGCAGGCCCATGACCCTGTCTCCTGGGCGCGGCCGGGAGACCCCGGCTCCGGTCGCCACAACGGTGCCCGAGACATCCCACCCGAGCGTGTACGGCAGCGGCAGGTCTGCCATCTCCGGCACCACCGTCCGCAACAGCCCCGAACGCAGCCCGATCTCGGACGGGTTGAACGAGGTGCCCGCCACCTTGATCAGCACCTCGCCCCGACCCGGGGCGGGGATCGGGATCTCCTCCTGGCGAATCACGGACGCGTCGCCGTACACGTGAATGCGGGCGGCCCGCATCGTGGCACGGAAACGGTGCGCGTGCTCGTCCGCCCACCTGCGGAAGTCGCGCGCGCCGGCGCGGGGCGTCACCGGCCACGGGCGGCCCACCAGCTCGGCCCGCGCCCGCAGGATCGCGTCCGCGACCTCCGGCGGCAGTCCTCCGGCGATCATTTGCTCCCGTCCCTCGGAAGGCGGCAGTTCCTCCCAGCGGATCGGGCGGCCGATGGCCTCGCCGATGACACGTGCCTGCTCGGCCTGGGTCAGCGTCTCCGGCCCGGTCAGCTCGTGCGCGACCCCGGCGGGGCTGCGGCCCGTGAGCGCGAGGGCGGCGACCTCGGCGATGTCCCGCTCGTGGATCAGCGGCATGGCCGCACCACCATAGGGTTCGCTGACCACGCCGTCCGCGCGGAACCGGGCGTCGGCGGCCCAGCGCAGCGTGCCGGCCGCGAAGGCGTGCGGGCGGAGGAACACCCATTCCCGGCCGGTGCGCCTGATCAGTTCCTCGGCCTCGCGCTCGCCGGGGCGGCGGGCGGCAGAGGACAGGTACACAATGCGGCGGGCGTGCCGGGCCACCACGTCGAGGACCGCGGCGAGCCCGTCGGCGGTGCCGAACGGCCAGACCAGGAACGCGGCCGTGATCCCCTCGACGGCGTCGGCGAACGAGCCGGGCTCGGTGAGGTCGCCGCGTACGGGCTCGACGCCCGGGGGCAGCACGGCGACGGCCGGGTCGCGAACCAGTGCCAGCACCTCGGGAACGCCGGCGGGAGGGGCGTCGGCATGGGTGGTGGAGGCGTGGTGGGGAGCCTCGGCGATCGACCGGGAACGACCGAGCGGCGGGGCCGTCAGCTCGGCCACGACCGCGCGCCCGACGGTCCCGGTGGCCCCCATGACCAGGATCTTGTGTGTCATGCGTGCCACCGTAGGATGGCCCGCCTAAGACGCCCAATGTCGTGAAGTCCGGATTTAATACGCGATCGTCTGATCCGCCGTAGGGTGATCGGCATGGACGTGCTCAGCGATGTCATCACCGTCATGCGCACCGGACGGCCGAACGCGGCACGCGTCCAGTGGCGCGGCGCCTGGGGACGGCGGTTCCCGGCGGTACCGGGGGCGGCGGGTTTCCAGGTGATCCTGCAGGGCTCGTGCTGGCTCATCCCGCAGGAGGACGACGCCGTCGCCGCGCCGGTCCCGCTGTCCGCCGGAGACGTGGTCTTCTTCTCACAGGGTCACCCGTACGGCCTGGCCGACTCGCCCGCCACCCCCCTCGCCGTCACCAACTGCGACCCGGCGGCCGAGGACCTGGCGTTGTTCGTGCGCGACTCGGTGGGCGACTCGGTGGGACCGGACACCCCGGACGTCGGCGAGGCGACCACGGTGACCTTGTGCGGCGGATACCGCCTCGACCCTCGGCGTGCGCACCCGCTGCTGCACGACCTGCCCGGCCTCATCCATATCCCGACCCGTGCCACCTCGACGACCGGAGACGGAACGGAGGCCGCCGCGGACGCGAAGGCCGAGCTGGGTGCGGTCGTCGCCATCCTCGGCCGCGAGATCGCCGCTCCCCGCCCGGGCACGGACGCCGTCGTCCCCGCGCTGCTGGACATGCTCCTGCTCTTCATCCTGCGAACCTGGTTCGACGGGCAACTCGCCCGGGGCGCGGCCACCGGATGGGCGGCCGCGCTGGCCGATCCGGCGGTCAGCGCGGCCCTGCACGCCGTTCACCAGGACCCGGCCCGGCCGTGGACGGTCGAGTCGCTGGGCCGGGAGGCCGGGATGTCCCGTGCCGCCTTCGCCGCCCGCTTCACCGCCCTGGTCGGCCAACCGCCGCTGGCGTACCTGACCTGGTGGCGCATGACCACGGCGGCGCAGCGGCTGCGCGACTCCGACGCCGGGCTGGCCGAGATCGCCGCCCGTGTCGGTTACAGCTCGGAGTACGCATTCGGCGCCGCCTTCAAACGCGTCTACGGCACCGCCCCCGGCCGCTACCGCCGACGTTCGTCCCCGCCCGGGTGACGGGGACGAACGCGCGGGCCGTCAGGAGGCGGCGTCGATGGCGTTCTTCGCGGGGGGCTCGGCGCCGTTGACGCTCGCGCCGTCCTTGGCCGCCGCGGGGGTGCCGCCGGCCAGCAGGGAGCGGGCCAGGCCCAGCCCGGTGCCGCCCAGCGTGAGCGCCTTCGCCAGCATCTCCTCGATGCCCTGGGCGCCGTTGAGCACCACCATGTGGTCGACGTTGCCGAACGCCTTGGAGCCGGCCTCGACGATCTGCGGCCAGTTCTCGGCGAGCTGCTGGGCGATGACCGCCTCCTGGTTCTCCCGCAGCGCCTCCGAGCGGGCCCGGATCGCCTCGGCCTCGGCCAGACCCTTGGCCTTGGCCGCCTCCGCCTCGGCCAGACCCTTGGCCTTGGCCGCCTCGGCCTCCGCGAGACCCCGCGCCTTGGCGGCCTCCGCCTCGCCGAGACCGGTCGCCTTGGTCGCCGCCGCGGCGGCCTCGCCGCGCACCCGCACCGACTCGGCGTCGGCCGCGGCCGCCTGCTTCACCTGGGACGCCTGAGCGGCGGCGCGCAGCTCGGTCTCCCTGGCCTCCGCCTCGGCCTGGGCGATGCGCGCGTCGCGCTCGGCCTGGGACAGCGTGACGGTCTCGTACGCCTTGGCGTCGGCGGGCTTGCGAACCTGCGACTGGAGCCGCTGCTCGGCAAGCTGGGCCTCCAGCTCGGCGGCCCTGGTCTCCTGGACGACGACCTCCTGGCGCGCGGTGGCCTCCGACAGCGGGCCGGCCTGCCGGGCCTTGGCCGCCGCCTGGTCCACCTCCGCCTGGTAGCCGGCCTGCTGGATCTGCGACTCGCGGATGGCGGAGGCCTTCTTCGCGGCGGCGACCTGCTCGGCCTCGGTGGCCTCCTGGTCGCGCTGCGCCTCGGCGATGCGCGCGGCGGCGGCGATCTTCGCGGCGTGCGGCTTGCCCAGGTTGGTGATGTAGCCGGTCTCGTCCTCGATCTCCTGGATCTGCAGCGAGTCGACCACCAGGCCGAGCTTGCTCATCTCGTCGGCCGCGGAGCTGCGGGTCTCACTGGTGAGCCGCTCGCGGTTGAGGATGAGGTCCTCGACGGTCAGGTTGCCGATGATCGAGCGCAGGTGGCCGGTGAACAGCTCGTGGATGGCGCCGTTCATCGAGTCCTGCTGGTCGAGGAAGCGCCGGGCGGCGTTCGCGATGCTGGTGAAGTCGTCGCCCACCTTGTAGATGATCACGCCGCGCACCTGGACCGGGATGCCCTGCTGGGTCACGCAGTTGACCTGCAGGTTCGTGGCCCGGCTGTCGAGCCGCAGCCGCCGGGCGGTCTGGAAGCCGGGCAGCACGGCGGTGCCCTTGCCGGTCACGATCTTGAAGCCGAGGCTGTCGGCCAGCTCGTTCTTCGTATGGGCGCCGAGACCCGAGATGATCAGCGCCTCGTTGGGCTCGGCCACCCGCCAGATGGCCTTGAACAGGAGGATGAGGACGATGAAGGCGACGACGGCCACACCGCCCACGACCAGGACCTCCGTTGACATGGGAGCCTCCGTGTAGTGGGGGGAAGGGAGGAGGGAGCGAGTCAGACGACCGCGCGAGCGACGTAGACGGTGCGCGGGGGCGAATACTCCACGATGACGACGATGGACCCCACCGGGATCTCCTCGTCCGGAATGCTCGGATAGGCGTAGAACGCCTCGACACCCCCGCGAATGGGCACCATCACCTCGCCGACAAGGCCGGGGCCGATCCTGCCCGTGACCCTGCCCTGCCTGCCGACCACCCGCGTCACCCCGTCGTTTTCACCGCTCCTGGCTGCACCGCGAATGCGCAGGTTACCCCGTATCCCCCTGCCGTGACAGAGCCGTCTTCCGTTTCCAGCCCCACCGGCCGCGCGATTCGCCCTACTCAGCACCATCACTGTTCAGAACGGTGGGATCACCCGCGAAGTTCCGGTCACGTCGCGGCGGGCTCCCTCTTTCCGGGCCGGCGGAGTCTGGTGAAGGCCCAGGAGACGTCGGGCTCCACCGCCCACCGGAACGCCCTGCGCACCGGCGACGTGCAGAGCAGGGCCGCGAGGACGGCTCCGAGGACCGCCATGGCGGTCACGCCGAGCGGGTTGGCGAGGACGTCGTGGAAGCGCTCGGCGACCTTCACGGCGAACCCGTGCAGCAGGTAGGCGTACATCGTGGCGGCGCCCAGCCCGGTGAACCAGGTGCGGCGGCTCGGGGTGACCGCGAGGAACGCCGCCACCAGCAGGGCGCCGGCCGCCAGCATGGCGAGCCGGATCAACGTGCCGGTCAGGTCGTCCACGCCGATCTGGTGGTTGGAGTGGCGCCAGCGGATCCACTCCGTGGGCACGAGCGTGTGCACGGCGAACGCCGCGGCGAGCGCCGCCGCCAGGACGGCCCCGCCCGCGATCCTCGCCCGGCGCCCGCGCAGGCGGCCGAGGTGCTCGGGCGTGAGCATGAGGCCGAGCACGTAGAACGGCAGCAGGCCGAACGTGCGGTTCATCGACAACTCGTCGGGCAGGGCGCTGGTGCCCGACAGCAGGCACAGCCCGACCGCGATCACCAGGGGATGGCGCAGCTGCTGCCAGACCGGCGTGGACAGCCGCCACAGGAACAGCGACATCAGGAACCAGGTCAGGTAGTACGGGTCGAGCAGGCTGATTTCGAGCTTGCCGTACAAGAAGAAGCGGGGCAGCGAATAGGCCACCTCGAAGATGACGTACGGCACCGCGAGGCCGCTGATGAGCTTGCGCGCCTTACCCGGAGAAAACGTGAAATTACGGGACAAATAGCCGCTGACGACGATGAAGAGCGGCATGTGGAAGAGGTAGACGAAGAAGTAGAGCGCATGTGCCGCGGGGACGTCCCGCAGGTCCTCGACGAGGTGTCCGGAAACGACCAGCACGATGGCCAGGAACTTGGCGTTGTCCAGCAGCGGGTCGCGGGCGGCGGCCCTGGTGGACGGGCGGACGGGAGCGGTCACGGTCATGCGGCCGGACCCTAGTCACCCGTCCGTGAGCACCGGCGCAACCGCGGGCGAACAGTGCCCGAACTCTTCCGCCCCCCACCCCGGCCCTGTCGTCGCCGTCCTACCGCGGCGTGCGCGGGCGGCCCGGCGCGACGACCCGCGCCCGTCCGCCGGCCTCGGCCGACCGCGCCTTTCCGCCGTGGAGGCCGGGCGGATCAGACGGTCCGGTAGCGCGTGGCGAGCCGGGGGCTCTGGCCTCCGAAGGCGGCGAGTTCGGCCCGGAAGACCGCGTCAAGGAGTCCGGCGTCCTCGACGCCGGGGGCGCAGACGGTCTCGCCCAGCTCCAGGCCGCGCAGGCTGGCCGTGACGACGTCGTCGGCGCTCATGCGGGGCACGGCGCTCAGGTCGAGGCCCTGGCGCTCGTGGAACTCGGTGGCCACCACGCCGGGGCACAGCACCTGCACGGCGACTCCGGTGCCTTCGAGCTCCGCGCCCAGGGTCTGGGACATCACGACGAGGTGGGCCAGGGTTCCGGCGTAGACGGCCCTGCGGGGCATCTGGGAGTGCGGCGCGGGGCCGCTGAAGGCGATCATCCCGGCCACGTTGACGATCGCGCCCTCGCCTCGCTCCCGCATGCCCGCGACGGCGGCCCGAGTGAGCATCGTGGGGGCGACGACCTTCACGTGCACGAGTTCCCTGGCCTTGCCGGCGGGGAGCTCGGCGAGCGGCATGTAGTGGGACACACCGGCGTTGTTCACGAGCATGGTCAGCGGCTCGGCCGCGCAGATCTCGGCGACCGTGTCGATGCCCTCGTCGGTCGACAGGTCGGCGGCCACCGTCCGCACCCCGACCTCGGGGTGCGAGGCGGCGAACTCCTCCAGGCGCTCCTTGCGCCGGCCCACGATGACCAGGTCGTGTCCGCCGGCGGCCAGGCGCTCGGCGAAGGCCCTGCCGATTCCCGAGGTGGCGCCGGTGACGAGTGCGAGCGTGCTCATGGCTGCTGTTCCCTTTCCCTGCCCGGCCGCGGCGGCCGGAGTGCGGCTCTCAGGGAGCCGCGCGTCCTGTGACTCCCATTCGTGACTCCAGGGTGCGGAAGCGACCGGGTGAGCAACCAGACGACCCGTCTTCCTGGGACTGGCGATACCAGTCCCGCGCTCCTTCAGGCGGACAGACCGGTGGCGGCGAGGCTCGCGTCCCACAGAGCGGCGGCGAGGGCGGGGTCCGACATCCTCTCCGGCACCCGTACGGGAGCGTTCTTGACGAAATACCGGCCCGGGTGATCGACGCCGTCGGGGTGGGTGGCGAGGTGGACGATGCGCCCGGCCCCGGCCTCCGGCGGTTCGCCCATGCCGGGGAGGAGCCACACCAGCTTCATGAAGAACGTGCCCTCGGCGAACGAGGTCTTGAGCACCCCGGGATGGAGGCACGTGGCGGCCAGGCCGCGCTCGGCGAGCGACACGGTGAACAGCGCGTTGGCCTGCTTGGAGTCGCCGTACTGCAGCCAGCCGTTCCAGCGCCGCCGCTCCCTGGACAGGTCGGCGGGGTCGAGGCGGCCCGTCTTCCCGGCCCGTGAGGAGGTGGTGACGACCCGGGCGGACGACGCCGTGAGCCGGTCGAGGAGCAGGTTCGTCAGCAGGAACGGCGCCAGGTGGTTGACCTGCATCATCGACTCGTTGCCGTCCACGGTGGTCCGGCGGTCGGGCGTCATCACGCCGGCGTTGTTGATCAGCACGTCGATGCGCTCGTACCGCGCCAGCAACTCCGCGGCCAGCCGGCGCACCTGATCGAGGGAGGAGAAGTCCGCGAGGAGCGTGTCCGGACGGCTGCCACCGGCCTGCTCCACGCGGTCCGCGACCACGCGCAGCTTCTCCGGAGTGCGTCCGACGAGCACGATTTGATGACCTCGCCGGGCGAGATCAAGGGCAGAAGCTGCACCGATTCCGGCACCAGCCCCAGTGATCACTGTAATCATCAGTTCCTCCCACTGCGCCAGAACTGTATCGGTGCTAGCCTTCTGTGCGATCTTCCGGAGGTGCATTTCCCCCCAAATGCGGCGCGAGCCTCCAGCAATGCAGGAGTGGGCTATGGGTTCGAGAAACCGCTCGATTCGGTTCAAGATCTTCTTGTTGCTGCTCCTACCACTGCTCATGTTGAGCGCTATGTGGGGATTTGCCCTAAAACTCACGGTCGGGGACGGCCTCGTCCTCCTGCGTTCCAAGGCGCTGTACGACACCATCGGCGTGACCTCCACCGACCTGGGCACCCAGATCCAGGCCGAACGCGCCCTGACCGCCGGCGTCCTCAGTAGCGGCCAGACGACGTCCGCCGCGCTCACCGCCCAGCAGGCCAAGACCACCGCCGCCGCGGACAGGTTCAAGAAGTCCGCCGACGACGAGGCGACCCGCGACGCCATGAGCGACGAACTCGTGGCGCCCCTGGACTCCCTGCTTTCCTCCCTCGAACGCCTGCCCACGATCCGGGAGGGCGTCTCGCTCGGCAGGTCCGACAGGCTGACCGCGATCACCGCGTACAACGCGATCATGGATGACCTGTTCGCGCTCTACGAGCGGCTCGTCTCGGTGCCCGATCTGGCCACCTTCCAGCAGGCCAGTGCCATGCAGGGGATGGGCAACGCGCACGAGATGATCACTCGTGAGGACGCCCTCGTGCGCGGCGCGCTCGCCAGCGGCACGATGACGTCCGACGAGCAGAACGCCTTCAGCGAGTGGGTCGCCACCCGGCGGTTCCTCTACGGCAAGAACCGGCCCGTCCTCAGCGGTGAGATGCGGGCGCCGTACGAGCAGGTGCTCACCTCGCCGCTGTTCGACCGGTTCACCGCCCTGGAGAACCAGATCGTCAACCAGGTGCGCTCCGGCGGCCCGCTCCCCGCGGACGCCGAGAAGTGGTCGCCGACCATCGACCAGCTGATCCTCCGGCTCGACTCGGCCCGGGTGAAGGCCTCGGACGCGCTCAGCGTCTCCGCCACGTCGGTCGCCACCGGGATCATGCTCCGCATCCTGATCGCCGGCGGGCTCGGCCTCGTGGTGATCATCGCCACGATCGTCTTCTCCGTCCGGTTCGGCCGCCGTCTCGCCCGCGACCTCGCCGGCCTGCGCGACGCCGCGCTCGATCTCGCCGACGTACGGCTGCCGCAGGTGGTCGAGAAGCTGCGGCGCGGCGAGGACGTGGACGTCGAGGCCGAGGCGCCCCCGATCAAGGCGACGGGCTCCAACGAGGTCGAGGACGTCGCGCACGCGTTCAGCTCCGTCCAGCGCACGGCGGTGGAGGCCGCCGTCGGCCAGGCCGCCCTCCGCCGCGGCGTCAGTCAGGTCTTCCTCAACCTGGCCCGCCGCAAGCAGACCCTGCTGCACCGCCAGCTCACGCTGCTCGACACGATGCAGCGCCGCGCCGAGGACCCCGAGAGCCTGGAGGACCTCTTCCGGCTCGACCACCTGACCACCCGCATGCGCCGCCACGCGGAGAGCCTGATCATCCTGTCCGGCTCCGCGCCCGGACGATCGTGGCGCAAGCCGGTGCCGCTCATCGACGTGGTCCGCGCGGCGATCTCCGAGGTCGAGGACTACACCCGCGTCTCGATGGCCCCGATGCCGAACGCCGCCGTCGTCGGCGCGACCGTGGCCGACGTGGTGCACCTGATCGCCGAGCTGCTGGAGAACGCCACGATCTTCTCGCCTCCGCAGACGAAGGTGGCGGTGCGCGGGGAGGTCGTCGCCAACGGGCTCGCGGTGGAGATCGAGGACCGCGGTCTCGGCCTGGCGCCCGAGGAGTACGACGAGATCAACGCGCGGCTGGCCGACCCGCCGGAGTTCGACCTGGCGGACAGCGACCGGCTCGGGCTCTTCGTCGTCGGCCAGCTCGCCGCCCGGCACCAGATCGGGGTGGTCCTGCGGGGCTCGCCGTACGGCGGGACGACCGCGATCGTGCTCATCCCGCGGACCCTGGTGGTGGAGGAAGGCTCGCCCGCGGCGCTCGCGGGCCCGGCCCCCCGCGGCGCCCACGCGAAGCCCGCACTGGCCGTCGGCGGCAACGACACCGACATCTCGCTCAGCGACACGCTCCAGGCCGACCTCGGACTGGGCGGCCCTGCCCCCGCCGGCGACCCCCGGGAGGTCCGCACGCTCACCGGGGAGATCGCGGGGGACGCTCCCCGCGGTGTTCCCAACGGCGCTCCCGGCGGTGTTCCCAACGGCGTTCCCGGCGGCGTACCGGACGGCGTTCCCGGGGAGTTCCCCTGGGAGACGGAGGACCGGGAGGAGCGCACGGACGCGTCCGAACCGTCCCCGTTCTTCACGCCGGCCGCCCTGCGGACCGAGGCCGTGCCCTCCGCGACGCGCGACGACCTCTCCTCACGGCCTCTCGGCTCCGACTTCGAGAACCCGCGCCCGGCCGCCGCACCCTCCGCTCCGCCGTCCGTGGCGCCGTCCTCCGAGCCGGCGACCGCCGCCGCGAGCGTGGCGGCGAACGGCCTGGCGCAGCGGACGAGCAAACAGCGGGCCAGGAGCCCCCTCTCCAACGGGACCCACGCCGGCCTGCCGCGCAGGGTTCGCCAGGCCAACATCGCCCCGCAGCTTCGCGCCCAGTCCGAGACGGGGCCGCAGACGCCGCCGCTGTCCGCCCCGACCGTGGAGGAGCGGTCACCGGAGGAGGCCAGGGCGATGTTCAGCGCCTTCCAGCGCGGCGCGCTGCGGGGCCGGGAGGACTCCGATCAGCCGGGTGGGGCCGCACCCGGCGACCACGTACACAACACGCACGGCGAGAAGGGTGACGAATGACCGGCAAAGCGACGTCGACCGGCGAACTGAACTGGCTGCTCGACGATCTCATCAGCAGGGTCGCCGCCGTCCGCCAGGCGGTGATCCTCTCCACCGACGGCCTCGTCGTTGGGGCCTCCCAGGGGCTGAGCCGGGAGGACGCGGAGCACCTGTCCGCGGTCGCGGCCGGCTTCCAGAGCCTGGCGCGGGGCGCGGGGCGGCACTTCGGCGGGGGCGAGGTCAGGCAGACCATCGTGGAGATGGAGGCCGCGTTCCTGTTCGTCACGGCCGCCGGCCAGGGCACCTGCCTGGCCGTCCTGGCCGCTTCGGACGCCGACGTCGGGCACATCGCGTACGAGATGGCGATGCTGGTCAAGCGGGTGGGCCAGCACATCTCCACCAACCCGCGGCGGATCTCCCCATGAGATGGGCGGCCACATGACGGGACCCCAGTGGATGGACGAGGAGGCCGGGCCGTTGGTCCGGCCCTACGCACTGACGGGGGGCCGGGCGCGGCACTCCGGGGCCAAGCTCGACCTGATCACCATGGTGACCACCACGGGCTCACCGAGGGACGTCCCCGGCATTGGCCCCGAGCAGCGGCGGATCCTCGAGATCGCGCGCCGCGGCGCGTCGGTGGCGGACATCGCGTCCGACATCGACCTGCCGCTGGGCGTGGTCCGCGTCCTGATCGGGGATCTGCACGACCTCGGGCTCGTCGACGTACGGGCTCCGGGCAAGGTGGCGCCGCTGCCAAGCGAGCGCATTCTCAAGGAAGTGATCAATGGCCTTCGCGCCCTCTGAGGAGCCGGTCGCCCTCAAGATATTGGTGGCCGGCGGCTTCGGCGTCGGCAAGACCACGCTGGTCGGCGCGATCAGCGAGATTCGCCCCCTGCGCACCGAGGAGGTGCTGTCCGATCGCGGCGTCGGCGTCGATGACACCGACGGCGTGGAAGGCAAGACGACCACGACCGTGGCCATGGACTTCGGCCGCATCACCATCAGGGAAGGGCTCGTGGTCTACCTGTTCGGCACCCCCGGACAGGAGCGCTTCTGGTTCATGTGGGACGAGCTGTCCTATGGCGCGCTCGGAGCCGTCGTGCTGGCCGACACCCGCAGGCTGACCGACTGCTTTCCGTCGATCGACTACTTCGAGCAGCGCGGCACGCCGTTCATCGTCGCGGTCAACTGCTTCGACGGCGCCGACCGGCACGAGCCCGACGACGTGCGGATCGCCCTCGACCTCGACCCGGACGTCCCCGTCCTGCTCTGCGACGTACGGCGCCGCGCCTCGGCCAAGGTCGTGCTCGTCACGCTCGTGGAGCACGCGCTCAAGATGCTGACGGCCGCCCAGCGCTGATCGACCCAGCGCTGACCGGCCCAATTCCGATCGGCCCGGTTTTGAGCGACACGGTTTTGAGCGACCCGGTTCTCATCGTCCGGCGTGGCCGGGGCCCGGCTCGGCCCCGGCCACGCCGGACGTGCCCGCTACTTGAGGCCGTCCTCGGCGAGGGTGTGCGCGACGAGGGCGTTCGCGTGACCGTGTCCCAGCCCGTACTCCGCCTTGAGCCAGGAGACGAGGTCCATGTGCTTGGTCAGCGGCGAGCGGCGGATGAGTTCCTTCCACTCGGCGATCGGCCGGCCGTACTTCTTCTCGATGGAGGGGAAGTAGCTGGCGGGGCCCTTCACGGCGTCGGTCATATGGTGTCCTGTTCATCCTTGTTCGTGGTCAATTGCCGCGTGCGACAGTGTGCCTCACAGGGGCGCGGACGGCATACGCCGGTGGAGATCGGCCACGGCAGGGCGACGGCCGGAGGACGAACGTGATCAACGGATGGGCGGCCGAGGCCGTCGCGCGCCTGGACCGGGAGCGCGAAGACGCGGGCACCACGCCGCTTCGCGAGTTTCCGCTGCCCGAGGCGTGGGGTGTGCGGCTGCGGCTGAAGGACGAGTCGGCGCAGCCGACCGGTGGTCTCAAGCACAGGCTCGCACGCGCCCTGTTCACCCAGGCCGTCGCCTCCGGGCGGATCACCGAGGGGACGACCGTGGTCGACGCCACCGGCGGTCCCATGGCCGTCGCCGAGGCCTATTTCGCCCGGCTGCTCGGCCTGCCGTACATCGCGGTGATGCCAAAGAAGTCCTCCGGGGCCGGTGTCGAGCGGCTCGGCGGGACGTGCCGGTACGTCGATCCCCCGCTCGCCGTGTACGAGGAGGCCGCCCGCCTGTCCGAGGAGATCGGCGGTCACTATCTCGACCACTACCGCTCCGCGGCCGAGGTCGACTGGCGTGGCGCGAGCCTTGCCGACGAGCTGTTCCGGCAGCTCGGCGAGTGTCCCCGCTGGATCGTGGCCGGGGCGGGCACCGGTGCGACGTCCGCAGCGATCGGCCGGTTCCTGCGGGCCCGCGGCCTGCGCGGAAGGCTGGCCGTGGCCGATCCGGAGAACTCCGCCTACTTCCCCGGCTGGGCCACCGGCGCCCCCGACTACGCCACGGGCATGCCGAGCCGCATCGAGGGCGTCGGCCGGCCGCGGATGGAGCCCGCCTTCGACACGGCGGTCGTCGACCTGGTCGTCCCCGTGCCCGACGCCGCGAGCGTGGCCGCCGCCCGGCACGTACGGCAGGTGACCGGGCTCGCGGTCGGCGCCGCCACGGGGACGAACCTGTGGGCCGCCCTCGAACTGATCACCCGGATGCGCGACCGTGGCGAGCGCGGCGAGGTGGTCGGCGTGATCGGCGACGCGGGCGAGCGCCATCTCGCGACCTGCCACGACGACGCCTGGGCGGCGGCGAGGGGCCTCGACTGGCGGCCGTACGCAGAGCGCCTGCGCGACCTGCTCGGCGAGCCCTGACGCCAAGGCCGTGCGGCGCCCCCGCGCCCGCACGATCCGGCGTGCCGTCCCCGTCCGCCCGGCGGTGACAGGGCTCAGCGGCGAAAACAGGACTCAGCGGTGGACCAGGAAGTCGCGCGCCGTGCGCCGGCCGCCGAGCCGCTCCCTGAGCGCCGGCCCCCACGTGAGCTGCGCGAGCCGTACGGCGAGCACTCCGAGGACGGCCACCTCGGCGGTCAGCAGCAGCCGTTCCACCAGGCCGATCATGACGCCGTGGCCGGGCAGCGCAACGTACGTGATGGCCGCAAGGCCGAGCCCTGAGGTGAGCGTCAGCCACTCCAGCGGCCGGACGGCGGCCTTCCACCGCTCGTCCTGTCCCAGACGGCCCACCAACTGGATGGCGGCGGCGGGCACGCTCACGAAGGCCGCCACCGACAGGACACCGTGGACGTCCCCCTGCCAGGCCGTGCCCGACGGCACCACGGCCGCCCCGATGAGCGAGACGCTCCACAGGCCGATCAGGCGGGCGGGCCAGCCGTGCACCGGCGCGTCGAGCGCGCGCATCCCGGCCAGCAGCGCGAGCGAGGCCAGACCGAGGACGGCCATGGCCGTCTCGATGGCGCCGCCACCGTCGCGGGCGGCGTACTGGCTGATCGTCATGGAGACGGGGTCCAGGAAGGAATCCCCGCTCACCTGCGCCGCCACCACGGTGACGACCGCGAGCAGGATGCCGCCGCCGGCGAGCAGGGGATAGAACCTCTTGACCATATGGTGAGGATCCCGCGTACAGCCCGTTCCTAACATCCGGGACAACGCGTAGATCCCCCCGAGAAAGGGTCAGGGTCGTCTCAGGGTGGGGCCCCAGGCTGTCGGAGACGCTGCGCCTTCGGGGACGCGGCCCGCGGGCCCCACCTCGGACGTCACTCCTGCGCGGCCTCGTGGTAGCGCTCGCGCAGACCGGGGGTGGGATCGGCCTCGTAGCGCTCGGCGGCGCCCGTGTCCCACAGCGGCGGTTCCGGCTCTCCCGACAGCAGCCAGGCGGCCTGCTTGGCCGCGCCGTCCGCGACGTACTCCCCGGGGGTGGGCACGAGCACCGGCCGCCCGAAGACGGTCGGCGCGATGCGGCGCACCGCCTCCGAGCGCGCGCCGCCGCCGATGAGCAGCACGCGCCGCGGCTCGAGGCCGAGGGCGTCCAGCGCGTCGGCGAGCCCGCAGAGCATGCCCTCCACCGCGGCCCGGGCCAGGTGCTCCGGCGTGGAGTTGCCCAGCCGCAGGCCGTGCAGCGAACCGGTGGCGTCGGGCCGGTTGGGGGTGCGCTCCCCTTCCAGGTACGGCACGAGGACCAGCCCGTCCGCACCGGCAGGGGCCCGCAGAGCCAGGTCACTCAGCTCCTGGGGCGTGACCCGGAGCATCCGGGCCGCCGCGTCCAGCACCCGCGCCGCGTTCAGCGTGCAGACCAGCGGGAGGTAGTGCCCGGTGGCGTCCGCGAAGCCGGCGACCGCCCCGGACGGGTCGGCGGACGGCGCCTCGGCGACGGCGAACGCCGTACCCGAGGTGCCGATGGACACGACCACGTCGCCGGGCCGCATGCCGACGCCGAGCGCCGCCGCCATGTTGTCGCCCGTGCCGGGCGCGAGCAGCGCGCCGCCCTGCTCGGCCGTTCCCGCCTGTTCGGCGGGACCGAGCACGCGGGGCAGTTCCGGCACCCTGCCCATGGCGAGTTCGAGCAGGTCCGTGCGGTACTCCCCGGTCGCGGGCGACCAGTAACCGGTGCCGGAGGCGTCGCCCCGGTCCGTCGTGATCGTGCCGGGCCGGCCGGCGAGCCGCCAGGTGAGCCAGTCGTGCGGCAGGCACACCGACCGCGTACGACGGGCGTTGTCCGGCTCGTTCCGGGCCAGCCAGCGGAGCTTGGTCACCGTGAAGGACGCCACCGGGACGCTGCCGACGGCCTCGGCCCACGCCTTCGGGCCGCCCAGCTCGGCGACCAGGTCGGCCGCCGCCCCGGCCGAGCGGGTGTCGTTCCACAGCAGGGCGGGCCGGACCACCTCGCCGTCCTCGTCGAGGCAGACCATGCCGTGCTGCTGCGCGCCCACGCTAACGGCGGCGACGTCCGCCAGGCCGCCCGCCTGCTCGATCGCGCTCTGCAGCGCGCTCCACCAGTGGTCGGGATCGACCTCCGTGCCGTCGGGGTGAGGGGCGCGGCCCTCGCGCACGAGGGCCCCGCTCTCCGCGTCCCGGATGACGACCTTGCAGCTCTGGGTCGACGAGTCGACCCCCGCGACCAGCGTCACAGTCGTTACTCCGCTCTCACTGAACCGGTCAGCCGCGGACGCCGAGGAGGTGCTCAATCGCGAGCTGGTTCAGCCGGGTGAAGTGGAAGCCGCGCTCCGCCACCGCGTCCACGTCGATCGACTCGGCGAGGACGTCCTCGTACGTCTCGCCGGCGGCGAGGGTCGGCTGGGCCAGCTCGTTGTACTTGCTGGCCTCCAGCGCCTCCTGCACCTCGGGGTCGGCGCGGTAGGCCTTCGACTTCTCCTTGAGGATGAGGTAGGTCCGCATGTTGGCCGCGGCCGAGTCCCAGACGTCCTGCTTGTCCTCGGTGCGCAGCGGCTTGTAGTCGAAGTGGCGCGGGCCGTCGTAGCCGCCGTTCTCCAGCAGGTCGACGAGGAAGAACGCGTTCTTCACGTCGCCGTGGCCGAAGATGAGGTCCTGGTCGAACCTCGGGCCGTGCTGGCCGTTGAGGTCGATGTGGAACAGCTTGCCGTGCCACAGCGCCTGGGCGATGCCGTGCACGAAGTTCATGCCGGCCATCTGCTCGTGGCCGGTCTCGGGGTTGAGGCCCACCATCTCGGGGTGCTCCAGCGAGTTGATGAACGCCAGGGCGTGCCCGATCGTCGGGAGCAGAATGTCGCCGCGCGGCTCGTTCGGCTTGGGCTCGACCGCGAAGCGGATGTCGTAGCCCTTGTCGATCACGTACTGGCAGATGAGGTCGAAGCCCTCCTTGTAGCGGTCGAGCGCGACCCGCACGTCCTTGGCGGCCTCGGACTCGGCGCCCTCACGGCCGCCCCAGCACACGTACGTCTTCGCGCCCAGCTCGGCGGCGAGGTCGATGTTGCGGATCACCTTGCGCAGCGCGTAGCGCCGGACCTCACGGTCGTTGCTGGTGAACCCGCCGTCCTTGAAGATCGGGTGGGTGAACAGGTTGGTGGTGGCCATCGGCACCTTCATGCCGGTGTCGGCCAGCGCCTTCTTGAAGTTCTCGATCGCCTTGGCCCGGTCCGGCTCCACCGCGAGGAGGTCGTCGTCGTGGAAGGTCACACCGTACGCGCCGAGCTCGGCCAGGCGATGGACGCTCTCGACCGGGTCCAGCGGGGCCCGGGACGCGTCGCCGAACTGGTCGCGCGCCTGCCAGCCGACGGTCCACAGCCCGAACGTGAAACGGTCCTCGGGAGTGGGGGTGTACATGAGTCGCCTCCGAATTAGTCTACGTTGTGGACTAAATATCCGACGTGATGAGCCGCAGGGTCAAGAGGGCGTGTCCGTATTCTCAACGCCGGCAGTGGAGGATGTGATGGCGCAGCCCGTACGGCGTGACGCGGCCGGCGTGTGGAGGTACGGATGACGTGGGCCGTTCGGCGTGAGGCGGAACTCGCGCGGAGGGTGCGATGACGCAGGCCCTGCGGCACGACGCGATGCGCGCGCGGAACCTGGCGCTCGTCCTCGGCGCGGTCGGCGCCCGGGGATCGGTGACCCGGGCCGCCCTCGCCGAGATGACCGGCCTGACCAAGACGACCGTGTCCAAGCTCGTCGGCGACCTCATCGAGGGCGGGCTCGTGGTGGAGACCGGCGCGGTGCGGGACGGCGAGCGCGGCAGGCCCGGGGTCGAGATCCGGATCAGCGGGCAGCGCGTCGCCGCCCTCGGGCTGGAGATCAACGTCGACTACCTCGCGGTGTGCGTGGTCGACCTCGCCAGGACGGTGCGGCTGCGCCGTACACAGGCTGTGGACAACCGGGCCGCGCCCCCTGTGGATGTGATCGCGCGACTTGGCGATTTGGCCTCCGCGGTTGTGGACGAAGCTGTGGAGAAGGGCCTGCGGGTGGTCGGCGGCGTGCTGGCCGTGCCCGGCCCCGTGGACATGACCAGCGGGGTCGTCCACAACGCGCCGAACCTCGGCTGGCGCGACGTGCCACTGGCGTCGCTTCTGCGCTTTCCCTTCCCCGTACGGGTGGAGAACGAGGCCAACCTGGCCGCGCTCGGCGAGCTGTGGTTCGGGTCGGGGCTGCCCGACTTCCTGCACGTGTCGGGAGAGATCGGCATCGGTGCGGGCCTCGTGGTCCGCGGCCGGCTCTTCCGGGGCGCGCACGGCTTCGCCGGGGAGCTCGGGCACGTCGTCGTCTCCCCCGCCGGCCCGCCGTGCCGCTGCGGGGGTCGGGGCTGCCTCGAACAGTACGCAGGCCAGGACGCCCTCCTGACCGCCGCCCGCGCCGCGGTCTCGGTCCGTCCCGCCGCCTCGGTCCGCCCCGCCGCCGATACGCCGCCGGCCGTAGCGACCAGGAACATGCCGGCCGGGATGCCGCACAAGGACGCGGCCGAAACGGCCGGAGCGGCGCACAAGGGGCCGGCCGACACGGCCGGAGCCGCGGGCGAAACGCCCTCGCCCGAGATGCTCCTGCCCGCGCAGCAGGGCGTGTCGTGGATGCTGTCCCGGCTCCGGGAGGGCGACGAGAACGCGCGTGCCGCGTGTGAGCGGGCGGCCTGGGCGCTCGGCGTGGCCCTGTCGTCGGCGGTCAACCTCGTCGATCCCGACGCGATCGTCCTCGGCGGGATCTACGCGCCGCTCTTCCCCTGGATCGGCCACATGGTCGCCGACACGCTGAAGACCCGCCTCGGCCAGATGCGCGGCGCCGTGCCGCCCGTGGTCGTGTCACGACTCGGTGCCGAGGCGGCCGCCCTCGGCGCGGCCGGCCAGGTGATCGAGCAGGTCATGGCCGACCCCGCCGCCCTCCTGCACCACTAGGGACTCACCGTTCAAAACACCGCACCACCGCCGATCCTTTCGATGATCAAGGAGATGCCGACGGCGATCATCCCGGCACCTGCCAGGCGGCTCACGGTCCGTGCCGTCGCGGGGCGGGAGCTCAGGACGGTTCGCGTCACCGAGCCGAGGGCGAGGTAGAAGGCGGCGCAGGTGAACGTGAAGACCAGGCCCAGGGCACCCATCTGGACGGGGAGGGGCCAGTCCCGGTCAGGGCTGGTGAACTGCGGAAGCAGCGCGATGAAGATCAGCAGGCCCTTGGGGTTGAGTCCGCTGACTCCGGCGCCTTGAACGACGGTCGCCCAGCTCGTCCTCGCCCGCGTCTCGGCTGTGGTGTCCCCGGTCGCGGTGACGGGCGCGGAACGCGAGGCGAGCGTCCGTACACCGTGCGACACGAGGTAACCGCCGCCGAGGACGGTCAGCGTCGTCAGCGCTGCGGGATTTTCCGCGACGAAGGCACCGATACCGGCCGCGACGACGATGGTCATGCCCACGTAGCCGAGCACGAGCCCGCCCACGGCCGGGACCACGGACCGGTCGCGCAGTCCCGCGCCGAGCGTGAACGCCCAGTCCGCTCCCGGCACGACGATCAGCAGCAGGGCGACACCCCAGAAAGCGACGATGGAGCCGACGGGCATGGGCGTCTCTCCTCGGCGAGCGGATCCTCGCAAGGAAAGTACCTGCGAACAGCCGGAAAATGGTGCCGACTTCTTGCCCGTACAGCCGCGTGAATAGAAGGATCCACCCCATGGACGCCATCGACCGGAAAATCCTTGCCCTGCTGCAAGAAGACGGTCGCCTCACCGTCACCGAGCTCGCCTCACGCGTCGGGCTGAGCGTGTCACCCTGCCACCGCCGGCTCCGGGAGCTGGAGCGCAGCAAGACCATCCGCGGCTATCGGGCCATCGTCGACCCCGAAGCCGTCGGGCTGCCCTTCCAGGCGCTCGTCTTCGTGACCATGCGGCAGGAGGACCGCGACACCCTGCTGAGCTTCGAGGAGGCCGTCGCCGGGATCCCCCAGGTCGTCCAGGCCCAACGCCTGTTCGGCGATCCCGACTACCTCCTACGCGTCCTCACCGCCGACCTCACCGCCTACCAACGCCTGGAAGACGATCACCTCGCCACGCTCCCCGGCATCCAGCGGCTGACATCCACTCTGGTCATGAAGCACGTCGTCGAGAGCCGCCCGGTACTCGGCCCCGCGCACCGCACTCCGTACAGGCCCTGAGGAGTGCCGTCGCCGTCCCGCGACGCACCGGCGATGCCGGCGTGACCTTCGAACGCGACGCGAGCGCCCCGGCCGGGCGCCAAGAAGCCGTAAGGACCTGCGCCGATCTTGTCCAGCTCAGGTCACGGCCCCGCTCCGGCGGGGTATGAGGCCGCCGTTCCACAGAACCGGACGGCGACGCGCACCGTCGACCGTCCAGCAGGAAGGCGCATACCGATATGTCCCGCTACTGGACGCTGCCCCCCGTCGACACCGTGGTCCTCACGGCCCGGCGGCTGGCCCTGGCCGCGCTCGTGATCCCGGCGACGGGGATCTGCGCCGCACAGCCGGCGACGGCGCGTGTCACCCCGCCGCCCGTGCGGGAGGGGGTCCCGGCCTTCCGCGTCCACGGGCCGGGGGGAGGCGGAGGTCAGGTGATCAAAGGAGGACGAGCGAGCGGCAGCCAGAGCAGGTCCGGCGAGGGGAGGTTCAACCAGAGCCTCACCGGAGCCGTCTCCCCCACCTTCGTCATGGGACAGCAACAGCAACCGATCACCAAGACCCGCTCGCTCGACCTGCAGGCCGCCTTCTGCGGATCGCAGCCCACCACCTGCGCCATGGGACAGAACATGCCGATCCACTGGAGGAACTGACACTTCCGCCGTCCGCGCCCCACCGTCTCCCGCGTGCGTCCCGAGAGGCCGGGGCGGTCAGGCGCTCAGCGGCTCACAGGCCCGAGGGGTCGCGGCCGAGGCTGATCTCCTCGGCGATGCGCCGCAGCTCGTCGGCGGCCAGCCGGGGCGTGCCGGGCAGGCCGGCGGTCAGCGCCGAGATCACCTGGTGGTAGGGCGCGCCGGCATGACGGACCGCGACCTCGTGCACCGCCCGGAACAGGACCAGGTTGTCCTCGTGCTCCCGCGTCGCCCTGTCCACGATCATGACGTCCCCCTCCGCCGGCCTCGTCGCCGGCACCCCTCGCCGGACCGCCCACTTCCGGCGCCGTGCGGTGCCGGTGGGCGGCTGCGCCACCCCCTGGCGGTGCCCGGTGGCCACGGTACGACCTGCCACCGACAGTTTCCGGGAAACCCACCGAGGTACAATTACTTGAGAGTTCAAGTTTTCGGGAGGGCGTCATGCCGGTCCAGCGACTCAACCACGCCGTGCTGTACGTGCGGGACGTCTCCCGCAGCGTGGCGTTCTACCAGGAGGCCCTCGGGTTCCGCGTCGTACAGGCGTTCCCCGGGGCGGCGTTCCTGCAGGCCGAGGGCTCCTCGAACGACCACGACCTCGGGCTGTTCCAGATCGGGGCACAGGCCGGGCCGTCGTCGGCCGGGCGCGCGACGGTCGGCCTCTACCACCTCGCCTGGGAGGTCGACACGCTCGCCGAGCTGCATCGGATCGCGACCAGGCTGACGGAGATGAACGCCCTGGCCGGCGCGTCCGACCACTCCACCACCAAGGCCCTCTACGCGAAGGATCCGGACGGGCTGGAGTTCGAGGTCTCCTGGCTGGTGCCCGCCGACCTGCTCACCGACGAGATCCTGGACGGGCGCGCCCAGATCAAGCCGCTCGACCTCGCGAAGGAACTGGAGCGGTACGGCGCGCAGACGCGCGGCGGGGTCGGCGTCAGCGTCTGATCCGGCGCTCGTGGGCGGCCCCTTCCGGCGGCCGCCCACCGCGACCGGTCTCATCCGTTGACCGACCTGTTCGTGCCACTTATCGCAAACATCCCTCTCCTGGCTCCCGGCGGCTTTAGCATGATCACGATCTGAACCGGTGCAGCGAGGAACAGGACGGGTCATGGCCGACAACGACCAGCACGCGGGCGACGCCCCGGCCGAGCACGACCGGGAGAACATCAGGATCGACACGAGCAAGCCGAGCATCGCCCGTGTCTACGACTTCTTCCTCGGCGGCAAGGACAACTTCGCCATCGACCGGCAGGTGGGGGAGGCGACGCTCCGGATCGCGCCGGACGCCCCCGCGGCGGGCCGGGCGAACCGCTCCTTCCTCCGGCGGGTCGTCCGCCACCTGGCGGCCGAGGCGGGCATCCGGCAGTTCCTCGACATCGGCTCGGGCCTGCCCACGCAGGGCAACGTGCACGAGGTGGCCCAGGAGGTCGCCCCGCGGTCTCGCGTCGTCTACGTCGACAACGACCCCATCGTGCTGGTGCACGGCCGGGCGCTGCTCGCCACCAACGGGAGCACCACGGTCGTCGAGGCCGACATCCGCGACCCGGACGCGATCCTGGGGCACCCCAGGATCCGCTCGCTCATCGACTTCGACCAGCCGGTGGCCCTGCTGCTGTTCGCGATCCTGCACCACGTCAACGACCACGAGGACCCTCAGGGGATCGCCGCCCGGTTCCGCGAGGCCCTGCCCTCCGGCAGCTATCTGGCGCTGTCCCATTTCCACAACCCGGGGCCGGGCATGCCCGAGGTGTCGGCGCAGGCGACCTCGGCGGAGAAGCTGTTCAACGAGAACCTGGGCACGGGCCGGTGGCGCACCCGGGACGAGATCCTGGCCTTCTTCGGCGACATGCCGCTCCTCGAACCCGGCCTGGTGCCGCTCGCCGAATGGCGGCCGGAACCCGAGGAGTTCGTCGAGCGCGGCATCACCTACCACACCTTCGTCGGTGGCGTGGCGCGCAAACCCTGAAACCTTCTTCGTGCGATAAACGTGAGTTACGTCACCGTGCAACCGTACGGCCGGCACGGCGTCGTCGCAGGCAGCGGGCGCTGCGACGGCGGAGCGTCGATCGGCCGTACGGCCATCCGGACGGCCGTTCGGTTGACATCGGTGAGCAGCGACGGTGATGCTCGGAGGTGGCTGCCCCTCTACAGGAAGGCGGCACCGACATGATGACCGTCAACGGGTCGTTCGAATCGGCCCTGAACACTAAGACCCCGCTCTACCTCGACAAGCAACTGGTCGTACGCGCCTCAGGGAACGGCTCCGTACGGCTGATCGGGCAGATCGACCTCACCAACGGCGACGCCATCGCCGACACCCTGCACAGGGAGTGGACGAGGCCGGGGACGGGAACCGTGGACGTCGCCGAACTCCAGTTCATCGACCTCTACGGCCTGCGCGCCCTGGCCCTGCTCTCCGACATCCCCCTGGGCCGGCCGATCCGGCTGGCCAACGCCAGGCCCGGCCTGCGCAAGCTGCTCACCCTGCTCGACTGGCCCGCCTTCACCGTCGGGTGACCTCGCGGCCCGACGCGGGCCCCCACCGCGCCGATCGCGGCGGCGCGTCACACACCCCCCGCGCCTTCCACACCCCCCCACATCTCTCGCACTCCGGCGTTTCTCGCATTCCCGCGTTTCTCGTGCTCCGGATGGAGGAAAGGTATCCGAGACGGTCGTACGACCGTTATGACCAGCGCCTGAGCCTTAGTACGGGTTCAGGCGAAATCCAGCCGTGAGTTCCCCCCGACTCTCGCGAGGAGGGGTGATGAGTTGTTTCCGGGCACTCCAGCAGCCCGCCACCGGCGTCGGCGGCCATCCGCCGACGTGGTGCAACCGCCGCCGCGCGCTCGCGCCGCGGTGACGAGGCGACCTGGCCCGACCGGCTGATCCGCCGGTGCGGCCGCCCGCTCCACCCCGGACCCGGCGTCCGGGCTCCCGTCTGCTGGAGAGCCGAATGTTCCTGAACCAGGTGCTCACGACGTCCGCGTCTCTGCTGCGCGGCGTGCTGCCCGAGCCGTTCCGCGACCTGCTTCCGAGCCCTCGCGAGGTGCACCTCTGCCCCGGCGGGCTGCGCATCGACCTGCGCGGGATCGGCCGGCCCGGCTCCGAGGCGGCGGCCGCCAGGCTGGAGGAGCGGCTTGAGACCGTCCCCGGCGTCGAGCGGGCGGAGGTCAACGGCCGCATCGGTGCGGTCTTCGTCGCCTGCGACCCGCATCAGGTCGACCAGGACAAGCTGCTGGCCGTCACCGTGGAGCTCGACGAGCAGGAGGAGCACGCCCACGAGAGCCCCGTCCACCTCGTGGAGGAGCACCTGCGGGCGACCGTGCGGCTGACGGCCGGCGTCGCCGGAATCGGACTGATCTTCCTGGGCAAGGCGATCCGGGCCCCTCGGCTCCCGGCGGCCGTGCCCGCGTTGCTGCAACTGGCCAACGCCACGCCCACGATCCGCGAGCAGCTCGACCACCGGCTGGGGCGCCGTCCCACCGACGCCCTGTTCACCACCGCCAACCTCGTCACCCAGACCCTCACGCTCCGCCCCACCGCGCTGTTCGTGCAGGCCGTCGCGAACGTGGGCCGCTACATCGAGACCAGGGCCAGCCGGTACGCCTGGGAGGGGCTGGAGGAGCGGCTGGCCACGCGTCCGGGGGCCTACCACCACATCAGGGCCGAGGCCCGGCAGCGGCCGACCCACCTGCCGCACGGGCCGATCGAGCGTTACGCCGACGTGGTCGCCCCGATCAGCGCCGCCGGGTACGCGCTGACGCGGGTGCTCATGCGGGGCGAGCGGTCGGTGTCCATCCTCATCTCCGCCACTCCGAGGGTCGCCGACCTCAGCCGGGAGGCGTTCGCGGGCGCGATCAGCCGCGCGCTCGGCAAGCACGACACGGTCGTCTTCGACGCCGACTGCCTGCGCAAGATGGACCGTGTCGACACCGTCGTCCTGCACGCCGACGCGCTGACGACCGGCTCGTGGACGATCGACCGCGTCGAGCCGCTGCGTGCGGGGGAGGACACCGACGAGCTGTACTCCCGGCTCTACTCCCTCATCGACTTCTCCGACCCCGGCCGTGCCAGAACCGTGGAGGGCTGGTCGGTCCGCCCGCTGCAGGACGCCGATCCCCTGCTCCCGGACGCCGCCCTCTGGCGGTCACGCGGGCTGCGCGCGGTGGAGGTGTCCAGGGACGGCGCCAGGGTCGCCGTCGCCGGTCTCGCCCCGGAGATCGACGCCCTGGCCGTACCCGTCGTCGGCGCGGCCAAGGCGGCCGGCACGGTCCTGCTCGCGGGCGGCGACGAGGACGGCTACGAGGGCTTGGCGCAGCGCCTCGCGATCGGCCGTACGCTGCCCGGAGGCCCCGAGCTCGCCGAGCACGTGTACGACCTGCAGGCGGCGGGCCACTGCGTGGTCGTCGTGTCCAGGGGCGCCCGGCAATCGCTCGCCCAGGCCGACATCGGCCTCGGGGTGGTCGATCCCGCGGCCGCCGAGCCCGGACGCATGGTGCCATGGGACGCCGACATCGCCGGCGAGCTGCACGGCGTCCACCTGTTCCTGCGCTGCCTGCCCCGCGCGCGCGGCAACAGCGGGAACGCCGTACGGCTCGGCGCGGCCGGCGCGTGCGTCGGCACCCTGCTGGCCGTCGCCGGCCCGGCCGCCACCTCCCTGCGCCGGGGGCAGTTCGCCAGCGCGGCCGTGTCGCTGGCCGCCATCGTGCTGGGCGAGTGGGACGGGCAGAACGCCGGGCGCATCGCCACCCCGGCCCGCGCCGACACCACCCCGTGGCACGCCATGTCCGCGCGTGAGGTGCTCTCCCGGCTCCGTTCCTCCTCGGAGGGCATCGCCGAGCAGGAGGCGGGCAGGCGCCGCGCGGAGGCCGCGCCCGAGGAGGCGGAGGAGGGTCCGCGCTCGCTGGCCCGGGCCACGGTGGAGGAGCTAGCCAACCCGCTCACGCCCGCCCTGGCCACCGGCGCGGGCATCTCGGCCCTCGTCGGCTCGGCCCTCGACGCCGTGCTGATCAGCGGCGTCATGGTCATCAACGCGTTCCTCGGCGGCGTGCAGCGGTTCAAGGCCGACCGGGCGCTGCATCGCCTGACCGAGTCCACCGAGGTCCTCGTACGGCTGCGCCGCCCCGAGGGCGTCGTCGAGACGACGAAGGACGAGCTCGCGCCCGGCGACGTCATCGAGCTGCGCGCCGGGGACGCCGTGCCCGCGGACGCCCGCGTCATCAAGGCCGTGGGGCTGGAGGCCGACGAGTCCACGCTCACCGGCGAGTCCCAGCTCGTCGCCAAGACGGCCGCGCCGACCGTGGCGGCGGCCATCGCCGACCGCAGCTCGATGGTCTACCAGGGAACGTCGATCGCGGCGGGCAGCGGCCGGGCGGTGGTCGTCGCGACCGGCGACATGACCGAGTCGGGGCGCAGCGCCAGGCTCGCGGGCGAGCCGAGCCCGCCCACCGGTGTCGAGCTGCGCCTGCGGGAGCTGAGCCGCCGCATCCTGCCGCTGTCGATCGCCTCGGGTGTCGTGCTGCTCCTCACCGACCTCCTGCGCGGACGGCCGCTGGCCGCGGCGCTCACGCCCGCCGTCAGCCTGACGGTCGCCGCCGTGCCCGAGGGGCTCCCGTTCGTCGCCACCGTGGCGGAGCTGGCCGCCGCACGACGGCTGTCCAGGCGCGCCGCCCTGGTGCGCAACCCGTCCACCATCGAGGCCCTGGGCCGGGTCAACGTGCTGTGCTTCGACAAGACGGGCACGCTGACCGAGGGCCGCATCAGCCTGCGGCACCTGTCGGACGGGTGGTCGGGCCGTCCGGTCGAGGAGGCGGACACCGCGCTGCGGCGGGTCCTCGCCGCGGCCGTCCGGGCCAGTCCCCGCTCGGGCGGGGGACGGGTGATCGCCCACCCGACCGACCGCGCCGTGCTGGACGGCGCGCACCGGCTGGACGTCACGCCCCAGGAAGGGTTCGAGAGCTGGGAGCGCGTGGACGAGATGCCGTTCGAGCCGGGCCGGGGCTACCACGCCGTGCTCGGCCGCACCGAGCACGGGCACCTGCTCAGCGTGAAGGGCGCCCCCGAGATCGTGCTCACCCACTGCACCACCGTGCACCGCGACACCGGCCCGGTCGCCTGCGACGAGACCGTACGCATGGAGCTGGAGCGCGAGGTGGAGCGGCTGGCCCGGCAGGGCTACCGCGTGCTCGCCGTCGCGCAGCGGCCCGCCTCCGACCGGCGCGATCTCGACGAGTCGCGCATCGAGGAGCTGTGCTTCCTCGGCTTCCTCGGCCTGGCCGACCCGGTCAGGCCGACGGCCGCGGAGAGCGTCAGGCGCCTCACGCGGGCCGGTGTGCGGATCGTCATGGTCACCGGCGACCATCCCAGCACCGCCGAGGCGATCGCGGTCGAACTCAACGCGCTGAACGGCCAGCGCGTCATGACCGGCCCCGAGCTGGACGAGCTCGACGACGAGACGCTGACCAAGGTGCTGCCCGACGTGGCGGTCTTCGCCCGCACCACGCCCGCGCACAAGGCCAGGATCGTCACGTGCCTGCGCCGCGCGGGTGAGGTCGTCGCGGTCACCGGCGACGGCGCCAACGACGCGCCCGCCATCCGCACCGCCGACGTCGGGATCGCCCTGGGGTCCCGCGCGACGCCCGCCGCGCGGGCCGCCGCCGACCTCGTCGTCACCGACGACCGCATCGAGACGATCGTGGACGCCATCGTCGAGGGCAGGGCGATGTGGACCTCGGTGCGCGACTCGCTGAGCATCCTCCTCGGCGGCAACGTCGGCGAGATCGCGTTCACCGTGGGGACGAACCTGCTGGCCGGCGGGAGCGCGCTCAACGCCCGGCAGCTGCTGCTGGTCAACCTCCTGACCGACATGGTGCCGGCCATGGCGGTCGCCGTACGGCCGCCCGCCTCGACCGATCCGGACAAGCTGCTCGCCGAGGGCCCCGAGGCGTCGCTGGGCGCGTCGCTGACCCGCGACATCTACCTGCGCGCGGTGGTCACGACGGCGGCGGCGACGGCCGCGTGGATCCTGGGACGCGTGACCGGCACCCGCGGGCGCGCGAACACCATCGGTTTGGTGGCGCTCGTGTCCGCGCAGCTCCTGCAGACGCTCGCGGGCGGCGGCCGGGACAAGATCGTCGTGCTCGCGTCGCTGTCGTCGCTGGCCGTCCTGTGGCTCATCGTCACGGTGCCGGGAGTCAGCGCCGTCTTCGGATGCCGGCCACTCGGCCCGGCGGGCTGGGTCATCGGGCTGGGCAGCGCGGCCGCCGCCACGCTGGTGGGGATGCTCGTGCAGCGCCCGGTCAGGGAGGCGACGACCCGCGCCGAGGCCGAACGCCGCAGGGCCAGGGCCCACCTGCCCGTCCCGGCCTGATCGTCAGCGGTGGCGGCGCAGGCCCTTGCCGCCGTGGCGGTGCTTCTTCCCCCCTCCCCGGACGGCGCGGTGCTGGCGCGCCGTGCGGTCGTGGGACTTGTGTGCGCGCGGAGCGTGGGCGTCCGGGGTGTGGGCGCGCGGCTTGTCCGTCACCTGGAACTTCTTGAAGCCGAAGTCGGGCAGCGTGATCGGCTTGGAGGGGTCGTCCGAGATCGGGACGACGAACACGTCTTTCCGCACGCCGTCCTTGCTCTTCGTGTGATAGACGGCCTGCTTGGGCTCGCCGGCCTGCCCCATGAGGGGAGCGGGGCCGGCGGCGACGGGCATGGCGACGGGCGCGTACACCGGGCCGTTGTCAGGGCCGGAAGGGCCGTAGTAGGGGTTGTAGACCGCCGTGTCGGGCGGCGCCGCGATCGGCGCCGTGCCGCCCGTGGAAGGGCCCGCGGGCGGCGCGGGGTCCGCGGACGCGACCGGTCCGGCGATCAGGGTCGCGGCGAGGGCGGCGGCGGCCGAGCAGATGATCATGATTCTCCCCCGAGGTCACGGATCGTACGAGGAAGACGGTAGGCAGCACGCCGCCGCCGAACGCGCGCCCCGTGCTCAGTGTCGGGTCAAAGCTCAGAATCTCTTGGCAGCGGGCCCCCGGCGATCGGCTCAGGGGAGCGGGCTCAGGTGGACGACCTTGGTGTGGGTCATCTCGTCGAGCAGCTCGGGGCCGTACCCGAAACCGTGCCCGCTGGCGCGCAGCGGCTGGGCCGCGCCGCCGGGCGCTCCGCCGAAGACCGCGTTGATCTTCACCGTGCCCACCGGCAGCTCGCGCCAGGCCCGTTGTGCGTTGGCCATCGCCGGGGTGAGCACGGTGGCCGCCAGGCCGTACCGCGACTCGCGGGCCAGTTCCAGCGCCTCGTCGAACGACTCGACCACCCGCACCGCCGCGACGGGCCCGAACGTCTCCTCGCGCATGACGTCCATGTTCTCCGTGCAGTCGGCCAGGACGGTCGGCGGGTAGAACGCCCCCGGCCCCTCGGGCACGTATCCGCCGGTCAGCAGTCGTGCCCCCGCCTCGATCGCGCCGCGTACGTGCCGGTCCACGACGTCGCGCTGGGCCCGGTCGACGAGCGGCCCGAGCGCCGTCTCCTCGTCCATGCCGGGCCCCATGCGCAGTTCCTCGGCCCGCTGCACGAGCGCGGCGAGGAACTCCTCGGCGACGTCGCGGTGGACGTAGACCCGCTCGGCGGAGGTGCAGATCTGCCCGGCGTTGGCGAAGCAGCCGGTCGCCGCCTGTCCCGCGGCCCACTTCACGTCCACGCCCGCGTCCACGATCAGCGGGTCCTTGCCGCCGTTCTCCAGCAGGGTCCTGGCGCCGGTGCGCGCGGCCACGGCGGCGATGGCCCGGCCCGCGGCGGTCGAGCCGACATGCGCGACGAGGTCGACGCCCGGGTGCGCGGCCAGGGTCTCGCCGGGGTGCCGGTCGCCCGGCACCATGGTCAGCACCCCCGGCGGCAGCTCCGCCGCCATCAGCTCGGCGAGCAGCGCCCCGGTGTGCGGCGTGCGCTCCGACGGCTTGTGCACGACCGTGTTGCCGGTCACCACGGCCGCGCCGACGAGCCCGCACGCGATGGCCACCGGGTCGTTCCACGGCGTGATCACCGCGACCACGCCGCGCGGCTCGTGGACCATCAGGTCGGTGGCGTCCCAGCCGCCCTGCAGGCTCCGTCCCCGGTGCAGCGGCCCCAGCTCGGCGTACTGCCGGAGCGTGCCGATCCCCGCCGCCACGCCGCCGCGGCTGTCCCCGATCGGCTTGCCCATCTCCCTGGTCACCAGCTCGGCCAGCTCGCCCGCGCGGGCCTCGATCCGGTCGGCCATCCGGTGCAGGCACGCGGCCCGCTCGGCGGGAGCCGTACGGGCCCAGCCGGGCTGGGCGCGGCGGGCCGAGTCGACCGCCCGCTCCACGTCCTCGGCGCACCCGGCGGGGAAGTCGCCCACCGGCTCCCCGGTCGCCGGGTCGGCGACCGTACGGTCCCGCTCGCTCGCGCTCGCCGTCCACGCGCCGTCGGTCAGCACCCAGCGGTCCCTGTCCCGCACCCCGGCTCTCCTCCCGCTCCTCACACAGCCCTGATCGCCCTACCCGTGCTGGCTACCCCCGGCACGTACGGTTATCACCCGGCTTCCTAGACTTCCCGTATGCGACGGCTGAGCAGCACAGTGGTCGTGGTGGCCGGTGAGCGGGCCACCGAGGTGATCTCCGGGCTCGACGGTCTGCACAACGTGCGGGCGATCATCCGGGGAGAGCGGACCCCGGCCGAGATGACCGACGTGGTCACGCGGGCGAGCGCGACGTACGTGCTGCACGACGCCGATCCCCTGGGCGAGGTCGGCGAGGCGTGGAGCGGCTTCTTCGACGGGACGACGCCGGTGGGCGGCCTCGAGGTCGCCATCGAGACGGCGGTCGGCGCGCTGCGGGCCGAGCGGCTGGTGCTGCCCGACTACTACATCGTCCTCGACCCCGACGGCCTGACGCCCACGCGGCGGCACTGGTGGCTCGGCGTGCTCGCCGGGGCCGCGCCGACCCGGGTGGTGCCGAGCCCCGCCTCGGCCGGTGCCGTCAAGGAGACGCTGCGCGGGCTGTCGGCGGGCCGCTGGTGGCCCGCCGACGTGGAGGGCTGGCTGCGCGAGCTGCCCCGCCAGGTCCCCGACCGCGTCGGCCTCCCCGGCGTGACCGCCTGACGTACGACGCCTCCATAGCGCGCGCCGCCGTTATGGCGGGCGCCGCGCGAATTCGCGTGCGGCACCGCGCGGGCGGTCAGCGCCGGGGGCGGCCCGTCAGAGTGGCGGTCACCTCGTGCGCCCGCGCGTTGAGCCGGGCGACGAACTCGGTCAGCAGGGCCAGCTGCTCGTCGTCGTAGTCGGCGGCGATCGCCCCGAACTCCGACTCCAACAGGGCGAAGATCTCCTCCAGCGCGGCCTCGTGCCGTCCCGTCGAGCGGATCAGCACCTTGCGGCGGTCGAGGCCGTCCCGCCGGCGCTCGACGAAGCCCCCGCGTTCGAGCCGATCGATCAGGGACGTGACGGCCGACGTGCTCAGGCCGGTGAGCTCGGCCAGCCGCCCCGCGGTCAGCTCCGGCTCGTGGCGGGCGAGGTCGAGGCACTTCAGGTCGGTCGGCCCGAGCCCGAACCGATCCGCGATGACCTGATGCAGCACGACCCCGCGGCCGGCGTTCTCGCGCATCGCCTCCATGAGCGAGCGCAGCATCTGGGATCTGTGCCTTGACACGACGACTCCACCGGGCTCATAAAAGAAAGATATCTCGATGAACCGAGATTTCCTATCCATCGAACGACTTTCCGGTCGCCCAAGGAGTAATCATGCCAGCGGAGTCCGTACCCGTCCTCGTCGCCGGAGCCGGCTTGGCCGGGCTTTCCACCGCGATGTTCCTCGGCCTCCACGGGGTGCCCGCCCTCGTGGTGGAACGCCATGAGGGCCTGTCCATCCAGCCCAAGGCCCGGGGGCAGATGCCCGGCACCATGGAGGCCCTCGCCACGGCGGAGGTGGCCGGGCGGTTCGCCGCGGCGGCGCCACCCGGGAAAAACCTGGGCATCATCGTCATCGCGGAGAGCGTCACCGGCACGGTGATGCACGACTTCGTCGAGGCCGCGCCGGACTTCTCCCGCTTATCCCCGATACCGATGGCCGCGACCAGTCAGGAGCGCGCCGAGCGCATCCTCGCCGACAGGGCCGCCGAGCTCGGGGCCGAGATCAGGTTCTCCACCGCCCTGGAGTCCTTCCGGGAAGACGGCGACGAGGTCGTCGCGTCGCTCCTGGACACCGCGACCGGGCGGCGGCACACCGTGACCTCCCGCTACCTGGTCGCCGCGGACGGCCACAAGGGCACGATCAGGGACGCCGCCGGGATCACCGTCCACGGGCGGACCTCGTCCCGGCCCAGCCGATCGGTCTTCCTCCAGTTCGAGGCCGACCTCGACGTGTCGCGCAGGGACGCCTCGTTCGCCCTGTTCTACGTGCGCAACGCCGCGCTGCCGGGCGGGTCGGCGACCGTGGTGACGACCGACGACCCCGGCCGCTACATCTTCAACTCCGTCTTCGCCCCGGGCGAGGAGCCCGGCAGGGACCAGCTCGCCGACATGATCCGCACCGCCTGCGGTGTGCCCGATCTCGACCTCCGGATCGTGGACACCGCCTGGTCGTCCTCCGACAGGTACGTCACCCGTGTGGCCGACACCTTCCAATCCGGGCGGGTCATCCTCGCCGGGGACGCCGCGCACCTCATGCCGCCGAGCGGCGGCCAGGGCGGCAACTCCGCCGTCATGGACGGCTACCACCTCGCCTGGAGGATCGCGTACACGCTGTCGGGCGTGGCGGGCCCCGGCCTGATCGCCTCCTACGACGCCGAACGCCGGCCGTACGCCGACGTCCTGGCCGAGCAGCAGTACGCGAACATGGTCCAGCGCCATGCTCCTCACCTGCACGACGACAGCGTGGCCGAGATCATGGACCCCGCGGTGGGACTGTTCGGATACGTCTGCCCATCGGGCGCGTTCGTCGCCGAACCGGGCGACAGGGACGCGCTCTTCGAGGACCCGGCCTCGCCGTCGGGACGCGCGGGGACCCGGGCGCCGCACGTGTGGCTGAGCCGCGACGGCGCGCCGGTCTCGACCCGCGACCTGTTCGGCACCGCGTTCACGCTCCTCGCGGGCGCGGAGGGCGGCTCCTGGGAGAAGGCGGCGGCCGAGGCCGCACGCGCGGTCGGCGTCCCGCTGGAGACGCATGTGGTGGGGAGCGCGGCGGGCCTCGGCGACCCGGAGGGCCGTTTCCCCGCCGCGTACGGGATCGACGCCGCCGGCGCCGCGCTCGTACGGCCCGACGGGATCATCGCCTGGCGCTCGTCCGGCCACGCCGACTCACGAGAACTGGAGAACGCGCTCCGCACCATTCTCGGGTGAGCGGTCCCCGGGGTGACCGCCCCGCCGTCGCCGTCGGCGCGAAACCGCCGCGGAGCGGGTGAGCGCTCAGAGGGCGGTGAAGTCGGCGAAGTCGAAGCCGGGTGACACGACGCAGCTCACCAGCACGCCCTCGGCGCCGGCAGGACGGGCCGCCTGCCAGGTGCCCGCAGGCACCACCGCCTGCGGGACCTGTCCGTTCTCCACGTCCGGACCCAGGACGACGACGTCCTCCCTGCCGGGCCGCTCGCCCGCGCCGCCGAGCACGAGCGTCAGCGGCCCGCCCCGATGCCACAGCCACACCTCGTCGGACCGCACGGCGTGCCAGACCGACTCCTCGCCCGGTTCGAGCAGGAAGTAGATGCCCGTCGCCGTCGCCCGCGCGCCGCCGTACCCCGGAGGCTCGACGGAGGCCGCCGTCCGCCACGTCTCGCGATACCACCCGCCCTCGGGATGCGGCAGCAGGCCGAGAGCCTCGGCGACCGGGGGACGCGCCTGGATCGCCACGAACGCCCCGGAGACGTCCCGGCGCAGGAAGCGGAGGGGGGCGGCCGGGTCGTCCTCGTCCACCGCCACGACGGGATCCGTGCCGGGGAAGGCCGCGGCGGCGATCCGCAGCGCCTCCTCGTCGTCGCGGGCGGACAGCCCGGGGCCGCCGGGGCAGGCGTCCAGCGTCATCAGCAGCACGCGGCCGATCGTACGGCAGGGCGGCGCGGCACCCCCAAACCAGCGTTACTTGATCGTTACGGAATCGGCCGCACAAAACAGTGGTTTCGCACGTTCCAAGTCAGTGCAAATCGCTGTGAAACCCCCTATGAGGAGTAGACCGTGAATACCCTCCGGCGGGCGGCCCACGTCACACTCACCGTCGCCGCCATCGCCGTCGCTACGGCCTGCTCGGCGGGAGGCACAACCACTCCCGCCGCATCAGTCACTGGTGCGGCCGGTACGGCCACTCAGGCTCCGGCCACTCAGGCCCCGGACGCGAAGGCGGCGGCGGCACTCGCCCCGCGCGCGGCGTCCCAGACGGCACGCAAGACGGGAAAGCCGAAGCTCGGCATCGCCGACATCACGCCCATGGGCGAGAAGGTCGAGCGGGTCGGCGTCGGCTTCCCGATCATCGTCACCTTCGACCGCGCGGTACGTGACAGGGCGGCCGCGGAAGCGGTGCTGCAGGTCCAGGCGGAAAAGCCCGTCGAGGGCGCCTGGCGCTGGGTCTCCGACCGCAAGGTCGTCTACCGCACCAAGACCTACTGGAAGCCGCACCAGAAGGTCCTGTTCAGCGCCAGGCTGAGCCAGATCCCCGGCAACGAGGCCGCCAAGGACGTCTCGCGCCGCTTCGCCGTCGGCACCGCCAACGTCTCGGTGGTCGACACCAAGAGGCACGTGATGAAGGTGCGGCGCGACGGGAAGCTCGCCAAGACCATCCCGATCAGCGCGGGCCGCGGCGGCCTGCCGCGGGGCGGCGTCGACGTCTACCTCACGACCACCGGCGTGCACCTCGCGATGGGCAAGAAGCGGGTCGAGACGATGACCTCGTCCTGGCTCGGCGTCACCGACCCCAAGGACCCGCTCTACTACAAGCTGGAGATCCCCTGGGCGGTCCGGATCTCCGACAGCGGCGAGTACGTCCACCAGAGCGCGGGCGACTACCAGTTCCTGGGCAAGTCGAACCAGAGCCACGGCTGCGTGCGCGCCACGCCCGCGGGAGCCAAGTGGTTCTACGGCATCAGCCAGCGCGGTGACGTCATCCAGGTGACCGGCACCAAGCGCAAGCTCGACTGGCGCAACGGCTGGAGCTACTGGCAGCTGACCTGGAACCAGTGGAAGCGCGGCAGCGCGCTGCCCGCCGGCTCGGCGTCGGCCGCGGCATCGCCCTCGCCCTCGGCCTCTCCGTCCGCCGACGAGGACGCCCTGCAGGGCTAGGCCCTCTGCTCCGCGCGCGCTCCCGCCCCCGGTCCGTACGGCCGGGGCGGGAGCGCCGCCTGCTTTCCGGCGCCTTTCCTGACCGGCGGAAGATCGAGCGTCAGGTCGTGAGGGTTCTCCAGGACTCCACGGTCGCTTCCGCGATGCTCTCCATGCGCCGGCCGTACGCCGGATGCCCGTCGGAAACGAGGCTGCCGTCCCTGAACGGCAACCCGCAGAAGCCGGCGCGGAAGGGCCCGGGGGATCCGCCTCGTGGAAGTGGCGCGTACTCTGCGAGCGGGGCCATGTCGTAGCCCGACCGCGCCCCGCGCCTGTTCCGCGCCACCTGACGCGCCGCCACGCGGAGCAGCGCGTCGAGGCCCTTGTCCAGGTAGAGCTGCAGCATGCGGAACTGACCGTCGAGGTACTCGTCGTGGGCCCTGGCGGGGTGCTGCAGGAGATACGCGCAGACCACGACCGTGTGCCACCTGTACATCTCAGGATCGGCCTGCTCTTCGGCCAGGATCGCGTGGTAGTAGTCCACGCACTCGCCCAGCGGACCGGCGGTCGCGCCGCACTCGCACCGACCCGAACCGGAGCTGTCCGTCATGGCCGCACCCTAGGCAGCCGGCGACAGCCGTGTCGACGGCATTTCCGTGCCGGGCTCTACGCGATGGTCCCGGTCCATTGCTTTGTCGCATTCTTGTAGACCGCGTACAACTCGCTGTCGAAGTACGGCGAGACGCCGGTGTCGTACCGGCCGTCGCCGTCGGTGTCGGCCACGCTGATCGTGATGCCGTTGAGGTAGCCGCTACGACTGTCGTCCGCATACCGGATCAGCCACGACGAGCCGAGGGAGCCTTCGCCGGTGAACGGGGAGTCCACGCCGACGGGGCGGTCCATTCGGACGCCCGTGACCGTCGTCGCGAACGTCGAGCCGGTCGACCGTTCGAGGGTCTCGCCCGTGTAGGGCCGGCTGCCGTCGGGGTTGGGGCCTGCGGGGTGGCCGAAGACGTCGGCCGTGGGCGCGAGCGGCTGGTTGATCGCGAGCCCCTGGCCGCCGACGTTGTCGGCCAGCCTCCCGACGTTGGTCAGCACCTCCGGAGCGGAGAGGACGACACCGTTGTACACGTTGACGAAGGCGTAGTCGCCGTCGTCGTCCCGGATGTCGTCGAAGTCGTAGTCGGTTTCCGCCTGCTTCCCGACGTACAGGCCGAACGGGGTCGCGCCCTCGGCGTAGCCGGGGACGAAGACCCACTTGGCGAGCGCGCCGGCCGGCGCCTCGATGTCCAGCAGGCAGTGACCCGCCGTCGCGACGATGTTCCGGTATTGCGAGTGCACGGCCGTACCGGTGCACCAGTGCGGCTGAAGGTCGCTGCCGATGAAGAACACCTTGCCCGAGGTCGTGGGCATGCTTCCCTCTGCCGGGGCCGGCCCTTGCAGCGGCGGGATGAGCACCGAGGGGCCGTCCGGGACGATGTCCGAGGACAGGCGCTCCCCGCCGACCGCGGTCCGCACGGCGTACGGCGTGGCGTTCTTCAAGTTGGCGGCCCCGTCGGCGAGCCAGAATCTCGCCACCTCCTGAGCCGCCGTCACCGTGCGAGCCAGCGGGACCACCAGCACACCCGCGGCCTGTGCCGGTCCACTGACGACAGTGGAACCGAACACGCCCAGGCCGATGCCCAACGCGATCAATGCACGTCTCACGGTCGATCTCCCGTCCAGTCGTGGGGCGTCTTCGCGCCTCGTCAGCGCGGAGAGCCAACCGGCCACCATGGCCGGCGACCGCATGATCGTAACCCGGGTCTCGCCACCTTTTAGATCACATGTTCGAAACAAGGAGCACCCACTTCCGCATGCCCTCACGCCCTCACGCGAGAGAGCAGTGCTCTTGACATGTCTCACTCACATGAGAGAGCGTTGCTCTCGTTAATGAGCACCAGTCTCTCGGAGGATGTCCATGTCGCTGCTCTATTCGGGTCCGTCCCTGGCCGTCCTGCACGACGAGTACGCCGCACGAGGACGCGTCGACCGCGACGCTCAGCTGACCTCCTCGTCCCATCTGGTCGTGGACGTGCCCGTGGACCGGGTCTGGGCGGTCATGGCCGACCTGCGGGCGTGGCCGTCATGGGCCTCCCGCATCCGGATCCTCGAACTCGGCGACGTACGCCCCGGCGCGTCCTTCCGGTGGCGCCTGAACGGCGTGCCCCTGCGGTCGCGGTTCGCCGTGGTCGACCCCCGGCGGGAACTCACCTGGACGGGCACCTTCCTCGGCCGCTACCGGGCGGTGGACCGGCACGTCCTGGAGCCGCTGGAGGGCGGCCGCACGAGAATCACCGTGGAAGAGTCACTCGCCGGTCCGCTGCTGCCGCTCTTCTACCGGGAGTCCATGCTCCGGGCCAACCACGAGCGGTGGCTCTCGGATCTCGCCCGCGCCGCCGCCTGAGCCGCCCACCCCGGCCCCGGCCTGTGGAGGCCGGGGATCAAGCCGGGCCTCTCCGAGCGACCGGCGTGAAAGCGATCGGGCCCTGCGGCGGAGTAGAGGTGACGACCCGCAGAAGGGGCACCTCGCGAACGCCCGCTCCCCCGCAAGCTCCGGCGGATCTCGACGACGCCGTGCTCATCGAGCGGTCGTGGCATCGGCCGCAGCTCGTACGGCATCGCCACCCACCTCGTCGCCCAGCGCCGCAGGAGCGAGAGCCGAAGGCTGGAGGCGTTCCAGCGGGTGCCGGTGGAAGTACCACGCGCCCGGCCCGCGCGGACGAAACGTAGATATCCCGAAAAAGCCGAAATTCAGTTTTTCGGGTAATTCAACACGGCCAGGAGGGCTGTGGAAAAAGTCGACGGGCGCAGCCGGGCGATGCTTTGATGAGCAGTAGCGAAACAAACGCCGGTCAAAGGGCAAAGACATGCTTAAGATGCTTCTCCAGCAAATGGCGACACTGCTCGACACCGACGACGACCTGCACCTGGGCGACGACGCGCACGCCCTTGACCAGGATGACGACGCGGACGAAAGGGATGATCTGGACGACGACTTCTGACGTTTCCCCTGAAATCCCTCCACAATTTAGAAAGCCCCCAAATGACGTTCACGCTTCACGACGTACGCTCTCGGACATATAAGGCACGCGACGCCTGGTGGACCGTTTTCCTGGTGGATCCCCTGGCGGGCCGGTTGGTGGTGACGACCGCCAACCGCACGTCCATCACGCCGAACCAGATCACCTGGAGCGCCTTCGTGCTCGGCCTGGGCTCGGCCTGGTGCTTCCTTCAGGCCGAGTGGCCGTGGCTGGTCGCCGGGGCCGCCGTCTACCACGTGAGCTTCATCCTCGACTGCATGGACGGGAAGATCGCACGGCTCAAGGGAACGGGGACGATCCTCGGCGGCTGGCTCGACTACGTGTTCGACCGGATCCGGGTGCTGGCCTGCACCGCCGCGCTCATGTGGGGGCAGTACCGTGCGACCGGGCAGGAGGTCTACCTGCTCCTCGGCATCGGAGTGGTGTTCCTCGACATGCTGCGCTACGTCGACGCCCTGCAGATCGCGAAGGTCCGGCGCCAGATGCGCCGCACACTGCGGCAGACCTACGAACAGTCGGTGGTGTCCGGCGGTTCGGCCGCGCTGCCGGCGTCCCTGCTGCGCGAGGACTTCGACACCGACCCCGACGAGATCAGGGTCCGCCTGACGCAGACCGTGGACCTGCAGCAGGAGTTCCGCAGCCGCTTCTCCTGGTACCCCGGCATGCGCGAGTGGCTGCGTGAGCACCGGATCCGCACACACCTGGTCAGCGGCATCGAGTTCCAGATGGCCGTGTTCATCGTCGGCCCGCTGCTCGGCGCGGTCATCCCGGTCACGATCGGCGCGGCCGCCCTGCTGCTCCTCTTCGAGGCCCTCATCATGTACAAGCTCCTGCTGTCGTCGCGTGATCTGAACCGCGCGCTGGCCACGATCCGCTTGCCCGCCGAATCGTCCGCCTCCGGGACGCCCGCCGGTTGAGCGTCCTCACCGCTGCTCACACGGATAGAGGTGCCGTCGCGAGGGGTAGCGGTGGGACATGACCGAACGCGAGGAGCCCGCAGGCCTGCCCGATCCCGGCCACCGCCGCCCCGAGGGGCTGGACGACGTCACCGTCGACGCGCTGGGCAGGCTCAGCAAGGCGCTGGAGACGATCCACCGGGTCAGAGGCCACCTGTACTCCTTCCACCAGCTCACCGGGACGGCGGACTTCGAGCTGGACAACGCCGTACGACTGCTGCGGCAGGCCGGGCACGACAAGTGGGCCGAACGGATCGAACGCGAGCTGATCGGCCGCAACGTCATCCAGGGCCGCTGGACCTTCCAGATCGTGGAGGAGTACGACGACGGCTACTACGCGACCTTCCAAGAGCTGGAACGCCAGGCCCGCAACGAACTGGCCGGAGGACGCCGCCACCTCTACGAGGCCGAGCTGAAGCAGCAGCGGCGCACACCCGGGCAGCCCGGCCACGAGACCACACCCTGAGACCCGTTCGCCGGGAGCGGGGGAGTCAGTGAGCGTCGCGTCCGCCGAGGAGGTGTTCCCGTCCCCACGCGCCGAGCGGCGCCAGCGCATCGTTCAGCGTGACGCCGAGCGGGGTCAGCGAGTATTCGACGTGCGGCGGCACCTCGTCGTACACCTCGCGGTGCACGATGCCGTCGGCCTCCATCTCGCGCAGGTGCGAGGCGAGCACCTTCTCGGTCACGCCCGGCAGCATCCTGCGCAGCTCACCGAAACGGCATGGGCGTTCGTTCAGCACCCAGAGGATCGAGCTCTTCCACTTGCCGCCGATCACCTCCATCGCCGCGTCGATCCCGCATTCGGCCGATCCCGGACGCCGCGCGGTCCGCATGGCCCATCCCCTCCTGGCTGCTCGCTCACCCCGGGGTAAGCACCCACTTCGAAGTGCGTACTTGATCGTCTCGGAGCTCGTGACCAGCCTAATCGGCATGACCCACACCACTGAGAAGTCTCCGCTGTCCCTTCTCGGGCTGGGCGCGATGGGCGGCGCGCTCGCCCGCGCCTGGCTCGCCGCCGGGCATCCGCTGACCGTCTGGAACCGCACCGCCGGCCGGGCCGAGGCCCTCGCCCGCGAAGGCGCGCGCGTCGCCGCGACCGCCGCCGAGGCCGTGGCCGCGAGCGACCTGGTGATCGTCTGCCTGCTGGACCACGCCTCGGTCGACGACGCCCTCGCCGGCGCCGACCTGTCCGGCAAGGACCTGGTCGACCTCACCACCGGCACCCCGGAGGAGGCCCGGGCCCGCGCCCGGTGGGCCGAGGAGCGCGGCGCCCGGTTCCTCGACGGCGGCGTCATGGCGGTCCCGCCCATGATCGGGGTGCCGGGCTCCGGGGCGTACGTCTTCTACAGCGGCTCCCGGGCGGTGTTCGAGGCCCACGCGGGCACGCTGGCCGTACCCGCCGCCACCGTCTACACCGGTGAGGACCCCGGGCTCGCCGCCCTCCACGACGTGGCGCTGCTCAGTGCGATGACGGGAATGTTCGCGGGGGTGGCGCACGCCTTCGCGCTCGTCCGGGGCGAGATCCCCCCGAAGGGCTTCGCCGACCTCGTCGTGGGCTGGCTGAGGGCGATGACCCCGTACGCGTACGGGATGGCCGAGCATCTGGACAGCGGCGACTACACGAAGGACGTCACGTCCAACCTCGCGATGATGGTCCGGGGCAACGCGACCCTGCTGCGCACGGCCGAGGAGCAGAAGGTCAGCCCCGAGCTGCTCACGCCCTTCATGACCCTCATGGAGCGGCGGCTCGCGGACGGCCACGCCGACGAGGGCACCACGGGGGTGATCGACCTGCTGCGGGTGCCCTGACCCGGGCCGCCCACGCCGGAAAGTTATCCTCACAGGAGGATGCCGACCGCGTCGAGCGAGGTGAGGCCGTGACCGAACGCAAGCCTCTCGGAGTGAGTTTCGAGTCGTGGATCGACCGGCAGATCCGCGAGGCCACCGAGCGTGGCGAGTTCGACGACCTGCCGGGCGCGGGCAAGCCCATCCCCGGCCAGGGCGAGCCGCACGACGAGATGTGGTGGATCAAGCAGAAGATGCGCGCGGAGAACCTGTCGTTCCCGCTGCCGGGCACGCTGGCGCTGCGCAAGGAGGCCGAGGAGGCGAGGGCGGAGGCGCTGGGGGCGCGCACCGAGGCCGAGGCGCGCAGGATCGCCGAGGAGATGAACGTCAAGATCCGCGACAGCTACCGCAAGCCCTTGTCCGGTCCGCCCGTCGTGCAGCCGCTCATCGACGTGGACGAGGTCGCCGCCGAGTGGCGGGCCCTTCATCCGGCCGCCGAGAAGAAGCCCGCTCCTCCGAAAGACCCGAAAGACCCGAAAGACCTGAACGACGCCAAACAGCCGAAGCGTCCGAAGGGCTCCTTCCTCCGATGGCTCGGCCGCCGCTGACCCGCCCGGGCCGCGACCTGACGAAAGTCAGGTGAGGACCTCCCGATCGCCCGCTGTGCCGCCCCTCCGGCCGCTCATACCGTACGTGACCTGCGAACGGAAAGAGCTCGGAGGGGAAACACGGTGCGCATGCGCAGGATCGCCGCGATCGCCGGTCTGGCCGGTGTGTTGCTGCTCACGACGGGAACGACGGCGGTGGACGCGGCAGTGGACGCCGCGACGCAGGCGGCGCCCCCGGACGGACGACCCGGCGTGACCGCCGAGTCCGTCGACCGCTACGTACGCGACTACATCCGGCGCACGGACCTGCCCGGTGCCGTCGTGACGGTGGTCAAGGGCGACCGGGTCGTGTACGCCGCCGGGCATGGTCACACGGCCGGCGGCGAGGCGATCACCGCGGACACCCCCGTGCCGCTCGCCTCGCTGTCCAAGTCGTTCACGGCCCTGGGGGTGCTGCGCCTCGCCGACGAGGGCAGGATCGACCTCGACGCGCCGGTTCGGCGATATCTGCCGGAGTTCACCATGGCCGACGCACGGGCCGCGAAGATCACCGTGCGGCAGCTTCTCCAGCAGACCTCGGGCATGAGCGACACGACCTTCCCCGAGCTGACGCTCCCCGCGCCGGACGACCTCAAAAGCGCCGTCGCGATGCTCAGGACCGCGCCGCTCGCCGCGGCGCCGGGCACCAGGATGATGTATCACAACCCCAACTACGCCGTCGCGGCGCGACTGGCCGAGGTGGTGTCGGGCACGCCGTTCGCCGACTTCATGGCCGCCACGGTGTTCACGCCGCTCGGCATGACGTCCACCCGGACGGTGGACACCACGGAGGAACTGCCCGGTGCGGGCGCCGGATACATCCGCGCGTACGGCCGGGTGATCGAGCGCGCGCACCCGAAGTGGTTCGTCAACGGCTCCTACGGGGTCGTCAGCACCGCCCACGACCTGGCCGAATGGCTGATCACACAGAACGGCCGCGGCGACGCCCTCCCCCGAGACCTCGTCAAAGCCACCCAGACCCCGTCCGGCGTGGGCGGCAGCACGTACGGCATGGGGTGGTCGGCCGAGCGGACGGCCGGAGGGACGCCGATGCTGCGGCACACCGGCTGGCTGCTCACGCACAACTCCGCGCAGACCCTCCTGCCCGGGGGCGAGTGGGGCATCGCGGTCGTCACCAACACCGGGATGATCTCCGGCGACGATGCGCTGATCATCAGCGACGGCCTGGTCGACCTGATCGAGGGGCGGCCCGACGCGGGGGCCGGGCCTTTCACCACGGAGGCGGACCCCTGGCTGGGCGCCCTGTCGCTGCTCAACCTGGCCCTCGGCGTGACCGGAGTGGTGCGCTCCCGCCGCTGGGCCGGCCGCCGCGCACAACGGCGCGTCTGGCGGATGATCGCGCGACTGGCCCCGTACGCGCTGCCGGTCGCGTTCTACCTGGGGCTGGCGGAGCTGGCCGGGGTGCTGCTGAACCGGGTGGGCACGCTGGACCAGCTCACCTACGTCTGGCTCGCGCTGTACGTCTGGGCCGCCACCGGAGCGCTGGCCGCCGTCGCCGTCGTGGCCGCCCGTCTCGTCCACGCCGTACGCCTCCGGCGGCGGGCCGTTGGTAGCGTCCACGCATGAGCGGGCGAAGCGAGCGAATCAGTGGGCACAGCGCGTTTCGCGGCTGGGGCACCTGCGCGCCTTCGGCACGACGGGACTCCGAGCCGCCGGGCGAGGAGACGGCATGAGCGATGGGGCCGATTTTGGGCAGAATGCGATGATCCGCGTCCTGCTGGCGGACGACGAGGCGCTGATCCGCGCCGGCATCGCGAGCATCCTGGCCACGGCCGGCGACATCGAGGTCGTCGCCGAGGCGGCCGACGGGCACGAGGCCGTCGACCTCGCCCTGCGGCACCATCCCGCCATCTGCCTGCTCGACATCCGGATGCCGCGGCTCGACGGGCTCAAGGCCGCCGCCGAGCTGCGCCGGGTCCTCCCCGAGGTCGCCGTCGTGATGCTCACGACGTTCAACGAGGACGACTACGTGACGAGCGCGCTCGGCTCCGGCGCATCCGGTTTCCTCCTCAAGTCGGGCGATCCACGCGAACTGATCGCGGGGGTCCGCGCCGTCGCCGCAGGCGGCGCCTACCTGTCCCCCGCCGTCACGCGGGGGGTCATCACCCGCCTCCGGGCACGCCCGCTCGGCACGGAGGCCGCCGCCCGCGCCCTCGTGGACGAGCTCGGCGACCGCGAGCGCGAGGTGCTCGCGCTGGTCGGGGCCGCCATGTCCAACGCCGAGATCGCCCGGCGCCTGCATCTCGTCGAGGGCACGGTCAAGGGGTACGTCAGCCAGATCCTCACCCGTCTCGGCCTCCGCAACCGCGTCCAGGCCGCGATCCTCGCGTACGAGGCGGGTCTCGTGACCGAGGCTCCGCTCGATCGGAGAGCGTGAGGTGGTGCGGCCGTCCCGTCTGCTCGACCTCGGGCTGTGGCTGGCGGTGTGCGCGCCGCCCGTCGCGCCGGCCCTCGATGACGGCGACGCCCGGCGGGTGGCGACGGCGGCCGTGGCCGTGCCGCTGTTCGGGGTCGCCACGGCGATGAGCCGGAGGTGGCCGCTGGCGGCGCTCGCCGTACCGGTGGCGGTCAGCCTGGCCCTGGACGCACAGATGTTCGGCCCCCTGTCCTGGACGTGGGCGGCGCTGGTGGTCTTCGGCTACCTGGCCGGGCACCGGATGGCGACCGCCCGGCCGGCCCTGTGGTTCTTCGTGGCCGTCGCCCTCGCCGGGCTGCCGCTGTCCGCGCTCGTCCTGCGCGATCTGTGGGACTGGCCCACGCAACTCATCACGCTTCTTCTCGCGGTGGTGGTGCCCTGGCTGCTCGGCCGCTGGCGTCGCCAGCACGCCGAACTGGTCCGCACGGGCTGGCTGCTCGCCGACCGGCTGGAGCGCGAGCAGCGGGCCGTCGCCGACCGCGCCCGCCTGCGGGAGAGGGCGCGCATCGCCGGCGACATGCACGACTCGCTAGGCCACGACCTGACACTCCTCGCGGTGCGCGCCGGCGCCCTGGAGCTCGACCCCGGCCTGGACTCGCGGCAGCAGGCATCCGTACGCGACCTGCGTGAGGCCGCCGCGGCCGCGACCGAACGGCTGCGCGAGATCATCGGTGTGCTGCGTACGGACGACGACGAAAGCGCCGCCGTGCCGCCACGGGAGGAGAGCATCGAGACGCTCGTCGAGCGCGCCCGCGACTCCGGCGTGCCGATCGTCGTCGAGCACCCAGTCGATTACTGGGCCGATCACAGGGCCGACCACCCGGGCGACCACCGGGCCGACCACCCGGGCGACATCGACGGACTGCCTCCGATGACCGCGCTCGCCGTGCGGCGCGTGCTTCAGGAGGCCCTGACGAACGCCGCCAAACACGCTCCCGGCGCGACCGTACGCGTCCGGTTCGCCTCCGACGACGGCGTCGTCACGCTCCGCGTGGTCAACGACGCCGCTCCGGCGGCGGCCTCGCCGGGCGTGGCCTCGGGCGGTTCCGGGCTCGTCGGGCTCGCGGAACGGGTGCGCCTGGCGGGCGGCGTCCTGCGGGCGGGCCCGGCGCCCGGCGGGGGTTTCGAGGTCGCCGCCGAACTGCCCGTCACCGGCGGCCGGGCGTCCGAGCCGGATCGGCGGGAGCACGCGCCGACCACACCCGGCCTCGGCGCGCCCGAGACCACGTCGGCCCGGGAGTTGGACCTCGCCCGGCGGCGGGTGCGGCGGCGGCTGGCGCAGGCGGTCGGGATTCCCGCGGCCGTGCTGACCGGGATCTTCGCGCTCCTGATCCCGTTGAGCTTCCTCAGCTCGTCGTTCTCCGTCCTCGACCCGGCGACGTACGAGGGGCTGAAGGTGGGCGAACCACGCGACGACGTGCGGTCCCGGCTTCCCGCGTTCACCAGGGACGGCCCGCCGGACGGCACTCCGGATCCACCACGGGGCCAGGACTGCGCCTACTACACCATGAAGACCGATTCCGCCCGCGCCTACCGCCTGTGCTTCGCCCAGGACCGGCTCGTCTCGAAGGTCGTCGTGCCCACCCCGTGACGACGCGGGTTTCAGCAAGATCCAAGCCTGTTCCAGGAGCGCGACGCGATCCTCGTGACACCGGCCGCGTCCCGCTGCCGGCGAACAGGAACGCGGCGAACGGCCATGGCCCCGGTTTTGTCGGCGGCGGCTGCCACGATGTCGCGAAACGACCAAGGGAGCCCAGGTGCCCGATCGTCTCGCCCCCTTCCGGTGGCTGACGGCCCCGGCGACGGACAACGTGCGCAACCCGCTGGGCGACATCTTCACCGTGTCGTTCTTCCACGGACTGGAGCCCGGCGATGTCGCGGCCCGTTTCGAGCCCGCCGGGGCCGCGGTCCGCTCGATGACCTTCGGCGAACTCGACGACGAGGTCGCGGAGTTCATCGAGGAGACCGACGGCGGCGACGGCGGCGGATACGTCGGCATCACCCGGCTCGGCGAGTGGAGCATGGCGATCGAACCGTGCGGCTGGCACACCGCGCTGGGCGAGAACCTGGCGCGCCTCGCGCAGGGATGCGAGGCGGTGGCCGTCGGACGCCACGACTATGCCGAGCACAGCTTCCTGTACGCCGCGGACGGCGAGATCGTCACCGCCTTCACGCCGCACGCGTCGGTCAACCGCTGGGGCCGCGACCCGGATCGGCTGAAGGAGCCGATGCGCAGGGTCGGGCTGCCGTTGACCGCCACGACCGGCAAGGCGGCCTGGGACACGCGGTGGGACGACGCGCTCCCCAAGGCGTTCGCGCTCGCCGCCACGATCACCGGGGTGACCCTCACCCCGGGCTCCTTCGACGGGCCGCTGCTGGTCGCCTCCATCATCGAGTGGTCCCAGGTCTAGGCATCTTGCCGGTGTCCTGTCGGAGGGCTCTGCTACACACGTGTCATGACCTCACCCGCCGCCCAGCAGCTCGGCATCGTGCCGTCCGTGTTCGCCGTCCAGCATCTGCCGCAGGCGACGTTCCCCGAGGACGACGACTGGATCGCGCTCGTCCGCGCCCCCGAGGGCCTCACCGTGGTCCGCGAGGCCTGGCCGACGGGGTCGGGCGACCGGTGGATCGGTCTGTACGGCGGGGGCACGGGACACGAGCTGGACGTCCCGGGCATGCTTGCGGCGGTCGTGGGCCCCTTGGCCGAGGCGGCCATCCCGGTGTTCGTCGCCTCGACGTTCCACGCCGACCTGGTCCTCGTGCCCGAGCCGAGGGTCAAGCAGGCGATCACCGTCCTGGAGGAGGCGGGACACCGGGTGGACACCCGCCACCTGCGCGCGCCCGACTCGTAGTCCTCGGCGTCGTCGGTCATCAGGGGATCCCGGGACGGCATGCGAACCGGCAGCCGGGACTCAGCCGATCGGGTTCCAGCCGTCGGATCCGGCCAGGTACTTCTGCGGCGTGTAGTTGGACGCCTGGGAGTCGCTCATCTGCGGGCGGTTGGAGTTCACCGTGGCGCCGGCGCCGGTGTTCTTGTACTCGAAGAAGCGGGCGTTCTTCCAGGAGTTGCCGGACATGTCGGTCCAGGGCTGGGAGGTCTTGATGGTCGAGCTGAGCGACGACTCCCGGTAGAGCACCTGGGCGTTGGGGCCCCAGGGCCTCCCCATCTGCGTGGTGTTCGCGGTCGCACCGGTGATGCGGGACCGGTAAACGAGGAAGCCGTAGGTCTTGGCGGCGTCGGTCCTGGCAGCGGTGATGGGGGCGCCGCTGCTGCGCTTTTCGTAGATGTCGCAGTCGTTGAGAACCGCGGTGCCGCCGCCGAAGATGAAGTCGACGGTGCCCTCGATGTAGGAGCTCTTGACGTAGGTGCGGGCGGAGTCGTTGATCAGGAAGGTGTCCTGGTCGCCGAGCAGGCGGACGTTCGACAGGACCGCCCGGTCGGCGTTGAGATTCAACGCGACGGCCTGCTGCCCTTCGGTGCTGCCGTCCTCCACGTAGTCGTTGGAGATCGTCAGGTTGGTGAGGGCGGAGTCGTGGCCGTTCACGAACGCGGTGGCGCTGTTGAAGGTGCCGCCGTTCCCCCCGGCGTAGTGGTTGTCGACGATCACGACGTCCCCGGGCGACGAGCCCAGACCCTGCAGTGTGATGTACGGCTTGGTCGCCGGGATCGTGACGATCTCCCGGTACGTACCCGGCTTGATCGTGATCACCTTCCGGCTGGAATTGCCCGATGCCACGGCGTCGATCGCCGCCTGCACGGTCCGGTACGTGCCGGTCCCGTCGGCGGCCACCGTGGGCTTCCCGCTGGTGGGCGAAGGCGAGGGTAAGGGCGAGCGCGTCGGGGTGGGTGAGGGCGAGCTTGGCGGGGTGGGCGAGGGTGAGGGCGAGCTTGGCGGGGTGGGTGACGGTGTGGGTGATGAGGTGGTGGTGGAGCCGGTGCAGGTGATGCCGTTCAGGGTGAACGAGGCCGGTTTGGGGTTGGACCCCGACCAGCTGCCGTTGAAGCCGATGGACACCGAGGCGCCGGTCGCGATGGCGGCGTTGTAGTCCGCGTTCGCGGCCGTGACGTTCTGCCCGCTTTGGCTGAAGGTGGCCGACCACCCGGTGTCCACCTTCTGAGCGTTGTTGGGGAAGGTGAACCCGAGGGTCCAGCCGTTGATCGCGCTACCCAGGTTCTGGATCGTGATGGCGGCGGTGAACCCACCCGGCCAGTCGCTGGTCGTGTAGGTGATCGCGCACCCGGTCGCGGCCTGCGCCGTTCCTGCGGTGGCCACGCCGGCCAGGGCGGCGACTGCGGCGAGGGCGCTGATCACCCCGGCACCCGTTGTGGTTGTGCTTTTCACGCCCGAGCTCCTTGCAGGTCGTGCAGGGCCCCTGACCGAGGAACGACTCCTGGCCCCACAAGGGTTTTCATGCACCTGAACTACGTTCATCTACAGGAACATCGCGCATCAAGCTACGAGCCCATCGATCGCCGGTCAACGACGCGCCGCGGCGGCTTTCCGCAGACGACCGCTCTCACATGCGCAGGGACCGCACAGACGACGGACGAGACCCCCCGATCGCGTGAAACGTTCAGCGAGCCGGCACCGTCCCCGGATGCCGGGTCACGGCATCAGGGGGAGCTTTCCCACGATCTTGTCCACCCGGTTGCGCGGCCCGACCACGCCGACCGCGTAGTACTCGACGTCGTCGGCCGCGGTCTCCTTCATCGCGGCGAGGTAGTCGGCGTAGACCCTGGTCTGCTGGGCCGCGGCGGGCATGTCCGCGACGAAGCACCCGGCGGACGACGCGGCCTTGGCGCGGATGGCGCGCAGCGTGGCGGCGTCCGCGGCCAGAACCGAGCAGCCCGCCCACGGCAGGCCGGGGTGGGCGCCGCCGTCGGCGTCCACCGCGTCGTCGCCGAGTAGTCCGGTCACCGCCGTCGAGGTCGCCGCGGCCACGCAGACGGCGGCGTTCACGGCACGGCCCGCGGGAAGGTCGCGATCGACCACGATCACCCACTTCAGGCGGGCCGCCCGGGTCGGGAGGGCCGGGTCGATCTCTTCGGGGGCGAACCCGACACCCGGGGTCGTCTGTTCATCGGCCATGATCCGGTCCTCCTGTGCATGCGTTCGGACGTACGCCGTTGATGCTAGGCACCCGTACGATTGAGACGCAACGAATCCGTACTTATATCGGAAGCAGGGGTGTGCGGGCGGACATGGACGAACTTGATAAGGCGATCCTGGCGGAACTGCAGTCGGATGCACGGAAGACCAACCGTGACGTCGCGGCCTCGGTCGGGGTCTCGCCGACCACGGCACTCGACCGCACACGGGCGCTCCGTCAGCGTGGCGTCATCCGGGGAGCGATCCTCGACGTCGACCTGGCGGAGATCGGGCGGCCGGTCCAGGCCCTCATCGCCATCCGCGTGCGTCCCCCCTCGCGGCGCAACATCGAGGGCTTCCGCAACTGGGTCAGCGCGCTTCCCGACACCCTGGGCGTCTACGTGACGACCGGCACGGAGGACTTCATCGTGCACGTGGCGGTGCCGGACAACGCCAGCCTGTACGCGTTCGTGATCGACAAGCTCACCGAACGGCCCGAAGTCGCCGACGTCCGCACGTCGATCGTCTACGAGCACATCCGCAACACCCGGATCAGCCCCGTGTGAAGGCCGACCGGCCCAACCTGCGGACACCTCGCCCGCCTGCTCGTTGCCCTGCCGTCAGGGGACGTACCATGACCGGGTAAACGGCCTGGACCGGCCCGCATGACCATGTTCCGCGAGTCAAGGGGGGAAGTCACCCGGATGGGCCTGGACATCGAGAGTCGGTCGTCCGACTCGCCTTACATCGAGCGGGTGTGGCGCAGCAGCAGCCGTGACGTGGAACAGATGACGGCGGTCGCGACAGCCCATTGGGATCTGGTCTTCTGGGAGCACCGCGGCCAGGTCAGCGCCTCCGTCCAGGGGCCGGAGACGAGGGCGAGCCAGGCCCCCGTTCCCGAGGACGCCACGTTCTTCGGGATCAGCTTCTCCCTCGGCACCGCGATGCCCCATCTTCCCCTCGGCCGGCTCGTGGACGGGGGCGCGGAGATTCCCGACACGACGCGCAGGTCCTTCTGGCTGAAGGGTTCCACCTGGCACCTGCCCGACTGGGACAACGCCGAGGCGTTCGTGCGACGGCTGGTGCGTGAGGGCGTCGTGGAGCGCGACCCGCTCGTCGCCGCGGTGCTCAGCGGCGCGCCGCCGGACGTGTCCGAACGCACCGTGCAGCGGCGCTTCCTCGCGGCGACCGGGCTCACCCGCGGCGCGGTCCGGCAGATCGACCGCGCCAGGCGGGCGGCGGTCCTGATCCAGGAGGGCGTGCCGGTCCACGACGTGATCCACCGGCTCGGATACTTCGACCAACCGCACCTGGCACGCTCCTTGAGCCGTTACATCGGGCGCACCGCCACGCAGCTGGGCGATCGGAAGCCGGCGCAGCCGCTGTCGCTCCTGTACGCGACCTGACCGCTCGCCCCGGCACGTTTCAGAAGTGCGTGGTGACGCCGAACGCCGCGCGCAGGCTCGCCATGTCGTGCAGGTCGCGGTCGCGGGGATCGTAGCCCTGGTGGAAGGCGACCTGCTGACCGACGGACAGGCAGCGCACCCGCACGCCCTCGATCGTGCCCGTGACGAAGGCCGCGGCCGGGTAGTGGAGCGCCGCGCCGCGGTCGTCCAGGTGCTGCACGGCCGAGCCGTCCTCGGCGACGTGCAGCGGATGGAGATCGAGCTCGTGCCCATGGGCGTCGGTCATGACGAACCTGGCCGGCCGCCCGGGCACCGCGCCGGGCCGCTCGGCGTACCCGCACGACTCCAGCTCGCCGATCACCAGCCGCTCCTGTTCGGCCCGGTGGAGCAGGTCGAGGTCATGATGCTCCCGGGTGACGCGTCCGACCAGGACGTCGATCCCCCAGCCGCCGGCGACCCAGACCTCACATCCGGCGGCCTCCAACGCGTTCAGCACCCGCAGCATCTCGCCGATCGGCAGCACCGGTCCCGCTCCCCCTCAACTCGATCTTCGAGCCACGCTACCTCCCGCGGAACCGGGGACAGCACGAGGGACGGGTCCGTTCGTGTCCACCGCTCCCCGGGAACGGGAGACACTCGCGGGTCCGTGGAGTTCGGGCAGGTCAAGGTTCGTGCCCATGGCCTACGATGCCGGTCACTACGCTGGGAGCACCGCCCGGCCGCCGTGCCCATGCCGAGAGGACCTTGATGACCGAGCCGTCCCGATCCTGGCCACGCCTGCTCGCGACGCTCCTGCGCGGGCACGATCTCGGCGCGGACGACACCCGATGGGCCATGCGGCAGGTCATGGACGACGCGGCCGAGCCCGCCCAGCTCGCCGGGTTCCTGGTCGCCCTGCGGGCCAAGGGTGAGAGCACCGCGGAACTCCGGGGCATGCTCGACGCCCTCATGGAACGGGTCGTGCCCCTGCCCGTCGACGGCGCGCAGGTCGTCGACATCGTCGGCACCGGCGGTGACGGGGCGCACACCGTGAACGTGAGCACCATGGCGGCGATCGTCGTGGCCGCCGCCGGCGCCCCGGTCGTCAAGCACGGCGGCCGCTCGGCGTCCAGCAAGGCCGGTGCCGCCGACGTCCTGGAAGCCCTGGGACTGCCGCTCGATCTCACGCCCGACGACGTCGCCCGGTGCGTGCGTGACGTCGGGATCGGCTTCACCTTCGCCCCGCGCTTCCACCAGGGGCTGCGTTACGCCGGTCCGGTGCGCAAGGCGCTCGGCGTCCCCACCGCCGTCAACTATCTGGCGCCGCTGACCAACCCCGCCGGTCCCCGTGCCGCCCTCGTCGGCTGCTCCAACCCCGCCCTCGCCCCGGTCCTGGCGAACGTCCTCGCGGAACGGGGCGCGAGCGCCCTGGTCGTGTGCGGGCAGGACGGCCTCGACGAGATCACCACCGCCGCGCCCACGAGCGTCTGGATCACCGAGAGCGGCGGCGTCCGGCAGGAGACGCTGGACGCCGCCGACTTCGGACTGGCCCGCAGCGCGCAGGACGCGCTCCGGGGCGGCGACGCGGCCTACAACGCCTCGGTCGTCCACCGGGTCCTGGCCGGTGAAGCGGGCGCCGCACGTGACGCCGTCCTCGCCAACGCGGCCGGCGCCCTCGCCGCTCACCGCGGCTTGGGCGGGGGCCTGCGTGACGCCTTCGCGACCTGCCTGGACGACGCGCGCCGCGCCGTCGACAGCGGTGCCGCCGCCACCACCCTCGACAGCTGGCTGAAGCTCGCGTCGTCCCTGGCCGGCCGGTAACCGGCTCTGCCTCGCGCTCAGCCCGACAGGCCGGCGAAGAAGCCGCGGATGTCCTCGGCGAGCAGGTCCGTGGCGTCATGGGCGGCCCAGCGGCTGCCGAGGACGCCGCGGTGTTCGTGAACCAGTAGATCGAGGCGTTGGTCAGCACCACGTCCGGGTCCACGCCGGCCGGCAACCGGCCGATCCAGGCGAGCTGACCGGCCGGCGGCGATTGGTGAAGCGGTCGTTCGCCGAACGGCGAGAAATGCCGGCGTCAGCGGCGCACCCGGGTGGCGATGGTCTGCGCGCACGCCAGGGACTCCGTGTGCGTGGTGTCCACCACGAGGTCGTAGACCACGCCCTCGTGAACCACCTCCGCCTGCAACGCCGCCATCCCTATGACACGGTCGCCCCGCGCGATCTCCCGCCCTGCCGCCACCGCGCTGTCGCACCGCACACCGACCCAGAGCACCTCCAGCCCGGCAAGAGCTTTCTCCCAGCGTTGCCGCGACGCCGCCCCGCCGAGAAACACGTCATCCACGATGACCCGAGCGCCCGCGCGGGCCATCGCGGCGATCCCCGCGGTCCACGCCGCATCCAGCGTCATGAATGCCGGCCCGACATCGACCCGCCCGTCCGATGCGAAAGTGATCCCCGCATCCGATGCCCGCATGGAGGCAGGCATCGCCTCGACCATGGTGTCGACCGAGAGGGCAAGCCACGGATCCGGCAGGACCGCCTGCAAGCACCGGGAGATCCCGGACTTGCCCGAACTGGAGCCGCCGTTGAGGACAATCACCCGTGTGGCCACCGCGCCACGCTAGAGGGCGGCCCTACACGTCCTCAAACGGTTTTCACGTGACCCATCCGTGCCGTCCACCGACCGGCGCCAGAGGCGCTCCGTCCGGGGCACGGCAACACGTCTCTGTAGGAGCCGCCCCGACAGCCGGCCTCACCGGCAGAGCGGCTTTTCATGGCGCGGACTCGGCGCGAACCTGGTCGAAGAGCTGGGTCAGACGCCCGAGCCCCGCCGCGGTCCGCAGCACGTCCGAGTAGTCGCGCAGGTGGACGACACGGCCGTCGCGGGCGCGCAGGACGAGCACGAATCGGGAGGTGAACGGCCGTCCGGTCGCATGGTCGACACCGTCCATCTCACCCTCGGAGATGATCACTTCGGGGTCGGCCGTCTCGTGAACACACACCTCGCCGAATCCGGTCAGCGGTGGTTTGGACACCGACTCCCACGCCGCCCTGAAGCCGGCGCGGATCTCCTCCCGCCCGTCGTACCGCTGCGACGGACCGCGATGCGGCGTCCAGAACACGAACTCATATATCGCCTCATCGGCGAACAGATCGGCCAGCGCGTCAGGTGAGAAGTCCAGCAGCGCCTGCTGGAAGCGGTCGAGCAGGTCGCGTGGAGTCGCGGGCATCCCGCCTCCTTAATCGACGCGGGTTCTGCTCGCCAAAGCTAGACCGAAGAGGACAATCGGTCAACAAGCGTGGAGCGAACAATGTCCGAAAGCACTGCTGCCGCCACGATGACCGAACCGCCCTCAACCGGCCCCACCTCGATGTGACCCGGGAGCGCGGTAGTGGTCGCCGGGCGCGAGTCCGAAAAGACCCACCAGGATGATCACCTGGCGGGCCCTCGGTGTTCGTAGAGCTAGTGACGATGATGACGGTGGTGGTGCACATGGTGGCGGCCATGGTGGCGGCCATGGTGGTGCCCATGGTGGCGGCCGTGGTGGCGCTCGTGGTGGCGGCCGTGGTGGCGCTCGTGGTGGCGGCCGTGGTGGTGCCCATGGTGGCGGCCGTGGTGGCGCTCGTGGTGGCCGCCGCCTCCGCCGCCGCCGCCTCCGCCGCCGCCGCCGCCACCGCCGCCACCGCCGCCGCCGTCACCGCCACCGCCGCCACCGCCGCCCTGGGCGTAGGTGCGGGGCGTGAGATCAGTGTGGTGTCCGGGGATCGAAGTCGGCTTCGACGAGAACGCGTCGTGCGCTGCGGCGCTCTCCGAAGCGCCGACTACGGACGTGTTCGCTGGGCTCGCTACGGCTGAGGCTTGGGCTGCTTGACCCAGCCCCAAAGTCAGGGCTCCGATGAAAACTGCGCCCACCGCAGAGAGTCGCTTAACGGCCATTAGCGTCCCCTTTCGGTTTCGCGCGACAACTGTTCGAATCGCGCGACGGATTCCCTTACGACCCATCGTTAGCCTGGACGCTGCAAGGCGTCCAGATGAGATGACGTGGACTTGCCGGATTTCGCGAGCCCGCAATGCTAACGGCGAATATCGGCTTTGAATGCCGCCGATACGATTTACCGGTCCGATGCGGTCACAAGAACTCTCGCAGAGACAACGAGAACACATCCGTCACCACACTCTGCATCAGCTGATCAGATCTAGCTCAACCGGCCGCACCCGATCCCGATCTTTCACACTGACGATCGTCTCGACTTCCCCGATTGATTGAAGCGCTGATGTGGTTCTCCGCACTTCTTGATGCACGCATGAACACGCTTTTGCTCACCCGTTTCGAGGGATTATCAGATTCCACCAAAACGCTCAGGGCGCTACTGGACCGCTCCAGCGGAGGAGCTCGACAGCGTCACCTCTGCTGTCAACGGTGCCGAGGCGAAATCCGAACAAGGGCATCGACGGGGCCGCGATCTTGTGCGATCCCGAGCCCACACGCGAGTGCATCGAGTTCCGCGGGGCCGCCCGGGACGCCTGGAAGCTCCCCGACTGGGATGAGTACGTCTCCGGCCTCAAGCCCGACACCAGCCCGCCCACGGCACACATCACCGTGGACGACCGATCGGGCTCTGCGATCACCTTCGCTGACCAGACCCACCAGTCGCGCAAGCGGATCCTGACGTGACCGCGCCGCCGTGCGGGTCGTCCTGTACGGCCCGCTCGTCGGCGACAAGAACACCATCACCGCCGCCATGCACCGGCACGACCCGCGGTCCAGCCCGCCGCTCAAGCTCAGGGTCGGCACCGGCCGCGCGGACGGCTACAAGTTCGTCACCGTCAGGCAACTCGGCGAGTCGCGCCGCGCGAGCCGCCTGCTGATACCGGGTGAGCGCAGATGGGGGCGGATCTTCTCTGGAAGAGTATCCCTTGTCGCCGATCAGGCGATCCGGGCGGGTGCGCGGCCGTCCCGGCCCGCGTCTCGGGCCGCGGCTTGTTCAGCGCCGCCTCGAACGCCGAGCAGTCGACCACGTTGCCCGCGGTCACGTGCAGGGCCATGGGCAGGCCGCGAGCCTCGGTGATCAGGTGAAGCTTGCCGGCCAGTCCTCCCCAGGACCGGCCCAGCGCCTGCCGCCTTTTGCTTCGTATTCGCCGTCCCGCCGTCGTCCCCCTTTACGGGCGCCGGCCGCGTGCTGCTGAGCGCGGGCGATGGTCGGATCGATGCTGAAGGCCCACTTCGCCTGGCCGACCGAGTCGTCCTTGACCTGCTTCTCCTCCAGCAGACGCGTCCAGGTGCCGTCCTGGCCCCAGCGCTTGAATCGCTCGTAACAGGTCCGCCAGGGACCGTACCGCTCGGATGTCGCGCCACAGACGGCCCTTGCCGTCCGTGGCAGGCATTGCGATCAATTTGTTCTCGTTGTCACTCCGAGAGTTCTTGTGACCGCATCGGACCGGTAAATCGCATCGGCGGTACCCAAAGCAGATATCTGCCATCAGCATTGCGGGCTCGCGAAATCCGGCAAGTCCACGTCACCTCATCTGGACGCCTTGCAGCGTCCAGGCTAACGATGGGTCGTAAGGGAATCCGTCGCGCGATCCGAACAGTTGTCGCGCGAAACCGAAAGGGGATGCTAATGGCCGTTAAGCGACTCTCTGCGGCGGGCGCAGTTTTCATCGGAGCCCTGACTTTAGGGCTGGGTCAAGCAGCCCAAGCCTCAGCCGTAGCCAGCCCGGCGAACACGTCCGTAGTCGGCGCTTCGGAGAGCGCCGCAGCGCACGACGCGTTCTCGTCGATGCTGACTTCGATCCCCGGACACCACACTGAGGACGCGCCCCTCACCCACGAACAGGGTGGCGGTGGCGGCGGCGGCGACGGCGGCGGAGGCGGCGGCGGCGACGGTGGTGGTGGCGGCGGCGGCGACGGCGGCGGAGGCGGCGGCGGTGACGGCGGCGGCGGCGGAGGCGGCGACGGAGGCGGCGGCGGCGGTGGGTGACACCACCACCGACCCGACCACGACCTGCAGCCGAAAGGCGGAACGCCAGACGCTCGAAGACCACCGGGACCGAGTGACGAGGCCCAGTTAGCCGAGCACTCACAGCAGAGAACCGCAGGGGGCTCTGCCCCCTGCACCCCTGGCCCTCCTCGGCAGATAAGCCGGGAGGGTGCGGGTTGTAAGGGTCATCTCATCCCTCGGCGACAGGGGAGACGGCCCGACAACAGGGGGCGGTTTCCCTATGAGAAGCACCTCTTCTTAACGTCCCGCCATCTCTCCGGCCTGCTCCGCGTCCGTCCCTCCCTCGTCCACGAGCGTGCAAGGCCGGACAGCGCTGCCGGGCTTGGCCAGATAGGTTCCCAGGCTCCAGCCCACTCCCGGGGCGTTGCCAAGCCTGAACTCCAGCACCAGGGTCTCTCCAGACCGCATGAACTTGGGCGAGATCATGAACTTGTCCCCTGCTGATGGGACGGGTGACATCCCTGGAACGCCAGTGCTCCGGCCGGTCGAACTCCTCACGCCGCTGTGCGGTCATGTTCTTGGGGTTCGGTGAGACGTAGGCGTAGTCCGCACCGATGAATCGTCCAGGCGCGCACCTCTTATCCCGTGGGGTGTAGGTGACATCGGCCCTGATGCCCTGGGCGTTCAGCTCGGCCTGGAGACCTTCGGGGTCCTGCAACTCCTTGACCGTCACGACGAGTGTGCCGTCAGGGTTCTTCACCACCGCGTAGGCGGCCGCTCCTCCCCCCAGCGTCAGGGGAACCGCGACAGCGGCCGCCGTTATCCCCGCCACCGCGAGGATGCGGGCGCGGGTCATGATCCCGCGCGGCTTACGGGTGGCTTCAGAGCCACTGCCGAAGCCTGGTACGCCGACCGCTCTCTTATCGGTCGCCACAGGTCATCGCGGCACAGGGCGGCGGGGCCGGCCCCGGACGCCGAACGGACGAGGGCCGGACACATTCCACCCCTGCCGCGGGGACCGAGGCACGGGAGGACGCATGCGAGATGCTCCGTTAGCTTGAGCGGATGCCGCGGGCGCTGTTAGCTTCACCCGGGTGGACGACATGCGTGCACGGGCGGAGGCGATCGAGGACTTCGCGGCGGCACTGCGAGAACTTCGCAAATCGGTCGGCAACCCACCTTTTCGCGAAATGTCTGGCCGGTCGGGGGCGATCTCCCACACGACGTTGCACGAAGCCACGAAGGGCAACCGGCTCCCGAGTTGGGAGACCACCGTCGAGTTCGTCAAGGCGTGCGGCGCAGACCCGGCCGCGTACCGCGAACGCTGGGAGGGCGCGAACTTCGCGGTCAGATCCGCGAGCGCCGGAGATCCTTCAAGCCGCGCGGGCACCGTGGCGGCTCATCCGCCTTTCGGGCTCGAAGCCACCGCCACGGACGTCGCGGGAAGTCGTACCGTGCACGGCGCCACCGGGTCGCAAGCCCCTCGGTCGGCCGGCGAGGCCCCGGCATCCCTGCCTACGCCGCCATCGCCCGACGAGATCGCGGGCGACGTCCAGCCGGCCACCTCTTCGCCAGGGGGCCGAGGGCGATTCCGACCGTCCCGCCCTGCTGCGGCCGCGTTCGCAGTAGCGGTCGTCGGTGTGGCGACAGTGGTCCTCATCGCGGTCGCCGTCAATCGGGGCTCCGGGACCGACGGGCACAGCCTGAACCCGTCCGAGAGCCCGTCGAAGACCGGGCTGTCGGCGGCCGACTGCCCGGTGCGCGCCACCAACCCTCCGTGGAGCCCGCCCGCGCACGAGGGTGATTCGGCGAAGTTCATCGGGGACATCACGCTGCCCGACTGCACGCACGTCGGCCGCCGCCAGACCGTACCCAAGGTCTGGCGGCTCAAGAACGCCGGGACCGTGCCGTGGAAGGGATATTCGTTGCACCGCCTCGACCTTCCGCAGCAACCTGATCAATGCCAGACCGTCTCCGACGTACCGATCAAGGACACGCAACCCGGAGAGATGGTCGACATCCGGACCGACATCACCACGCCGAAGACGCCGGGCTTGTGCTACGTGCGGTTCAAGATGATGGAGGGTTCGGGACGGGTCGCCTTCCCCGGGGGGCGGCCACTCAACTTCCAGGTCATCGTCGACTGACGCCTGTTCCCCGCCGTGCATGACACGACGGGGAACAGGGGCGGACGGTCTCCGGGGTTCAGGATTCGAGAACGATCCCCTTGTAGTAGTACGTGAGGATCCTGGAGTAGCTCCAGCCGGCCTCCGCCTTGTCGCGAGAGCCGTTCTGCGACATCCAGTCGCCGGTGACCCAATGGCGGCACGCCGTCGTCGTGGAGCAGTACTGGGCCTTGAAGATCTTCCCATCGCGCGTCATCCGGGTGCCCCATGTCGCGTCCACCGCGGCGTTCGTCGCCGCCGTCGCGGAGCCGGGCTTGTACATCTGGCTGGACGTGTGGTCGGTGACGTCGTAGCACTGGCCGCTCGGTGTCTTGCTCGCCGACCTCAGCGCCCAGTACCAGCCGAAGTGCTTGACGGCGATCGCCCCGGCCTTGAGGGACTCCCTCGGCCAGTGCGACCGCCACTCGTTGGGCAGGACATTCTTGACGTAGGTTTTGAACGCCACCCGGTCCACGCGATTGAGGGATTCCCGGTAGACGAGGATCGTCGTGGGCAGCCTGCTGTGCTTGCCGTCGGTCTTGCACCCGGTCGGCGGCGCGGAGCTCAGGAACTGGTGGGAGGCGTTCTGGTTCTTGAGGCCGGGTTTGAGGTTGCCCTTGGCGCCGGGCGCGAAGTCCTGATAGACGCTGCCGCCGTAGTTGCTGTTGTAGTAGACGCGGACGGTCTTGGCGCTGCGGTTCCAGACCGAGGCGGCGGCGTTCTTGATGCACTTGCCCTTGCCGGTGCCGGGCCCCTTGAAGTCGAAGCAGGAGGGCTGCCGGGTGCCGTAGTCGCCGACCGACCCGGTGAAGTCGGACAGCGACCCCTGGTTGTCGCTGTTGAAGTAGTAACAGAACTCGCCGGTCTCGCACACGCCGTTGCGGGTGGCCGCCGAGGCGGGCGAGGCGGCGGCGAGCACCGCCCCGCCGAGCACCATCGCGACGGCCGCCGAGGTGAGCGGCGAGATCAGCCGCGCAGTTCGTGGAGACACAGTTGCCTTCCTCTTCATCGCAGGCCGCGGTGCGCTAGCGGATGTTGTAGCCCTGGGAGACCCAGAACGAGTTCGGATTCGGGTTGCTCAGCGTCGGGTCGCCGACGCTCTTGGCGGCGAGCTTCTGCCGTCCGGGGCGCATCTCGACGTGGGTGTGCGCGGCACTACTGGACGACACCCCGTGCCACGCCTCGTCCGCGATGATCTGGCCGCGCGCGATCTGCTGGCCCACACGCAGCGAAGGCAGCGGAGCGGAGTGCAGATAGATGATCGTCTTGTTCAGCGAGGCGTTGTAGACGGCGATCGTGGAGAGCCCGGAGCCGCCGTTGCGCCCGTACACGACGTTGATGATCTGACCGCTCACCAGGGCGTGGACATCCGAACCCACGCTGCGCTTGATGTCGATTCCCTCATGCCGGCCAGAGGTGTGGACGTAACCGTCGAAGCCGCAGCTGATATAGCCGCCGCCGGTTTTGTACAGCGCGTACGACATGTTGACGCGCGTCGACGACGACGGGCCGAACTGGTGGGAGGCGTTCTGGTTCTTGAGGCCGGGTTTGAGGTTGCCCTTGGCGCCGGGCGCGAAGTCCTGATAGACGCTGCCGCCGTAGTTGCTGTTGTAGTAGACGCGGACGGTCTTGGCGCTGCGGTTCCAGACCGAGGCGGCGGCGTTCTTGATGCACTTGCCCTTGCCGGTGCCGGGCCCCTTGAAGTCGAAGCAGGAGGGCTGCTCGGTGCCGTAGTCGCCCACGGATCCGGTGAAGTCGGAGACCGATCCCTGGTTGTTGCTGTTGAAGTAGTAACAGAACTCGCCGGTCTCGCACACGCCGTTGCGGGTGGCCGCCGAGGCGGGCGAGGCGGTGGCGAGCACCGCCCCGCCGAGCACCGTCGCGGTGGCAGCCGTGGTAAGGATCTTGTCGAGCATTCCCATGGTGTTCTCCTTCGTGTCTGTGCGGTCTGGGTTTCGGGTGGTCAGCGGCGCTGGTACTCCTCCCAGGTGCGGATGGTCACCTTCGGGCCGTCGTCGGGGCCGCGGCCGGCGAGCCCGTTCAGACCGAGGTAGTAGTCACCGATCTGATGCTGGGCCTGGCTGGAGAGGTCGGTGTCGTTGATGGCGGCGGCATGGATGTGCCACGGCCAGTCGTCTTGATCGGGGCTGCGCAGCCATGCCGCGAAGCCGACACGTCGCAACGCACGGACGACGGCGATGCGGGTGGCGGAGCTCATCCCCTCGACCGAGATGTCGACGACGCCGCCGCCGTCGTGGGTGCCCGCGGACGTGGGGTCGCCGCCGCGGTTGTACGACCCCTGCAACAGCACGAGGTCGCGGCCGAGCAGCCGCTTCGCCTCGGCCAGCATGCTCCGCGTGCGGGTGTTGACGACCACGCCGCCCGCAGACACCCGAGCACCCGGCTCGATCACGTGGGTGACCGTGAAACGGCCGGCTCCCAGCCTGGTGAGCGACGCCTTGCCCGGAAGGCCGTTGGCGGCGAGACCAGTGAAGCCGAGCGACCTCTGGAACTTCGCGAAAGCGGCGACCGTCGTGGTGCCGAAGTAACCGTCCACCCACTTCGCGTCGAGCAGGTGCCGGTCGCGCAGCGCCTGCTCGACGAGGAGCACGCCGGCCTTGGCGCCCGGGGTCAGCGAGTCGTCGGACCGCCGCGGGTCGATCTGGGCAGCCTTGACGGTGGCTTCCATGTTCACGCTCGGAAGGGCCCTGGTGCCGGCTGCCTGTGCCGCCGACATCCCGGACGCTCCGGTCAGGCAAGCGAACAGGGCGGCCGCCCCGAGGGCGGCGGCGCATGGAGGCAGCTTCATCGTTGTTTCTCCTGGTGGCGAGCGCTGGCAGGTGATTCCTGCGGCGGATCCACGGTTTCGGATCGCTCACGCTGTCCTCAAGGAGATCGTGTTGTCAGCCTGTCCGGCACGGCTCTCCGTACAGGCGTACGCGCCGCCTGACAGGCGATCCACGGCGAGCGGGACGCACGGCCTGACGTAGGGCGGGCAGTTGCGGGTTTGACGTTCCCGACGGCTTTCGGCAGCCCCCTGACTTCGCCGGGTTGGCGGGAGTCACGAAAGGGATTCGAATTCGAAGTAAGTAGGGTGGGCGGTGTGAGTGACCCGACGGCCGGCCTGAACACCGAACAACTTGGGGTGTACTTCGCCTTGATGGAGGTCAGCAGCCTCCTTCAGTACGCGGTGGAGGAGCACCTGCGTGCCGATGGCGACCTCAGTTACGTGCAGTTCCAGATCCTGGCTCGGCTGGTCGACGCGCCTGAAGGCAGGCTGCGGATGACCGACCTGGCCGATGGCGTCGTGTACAGCCGCAGCGGGCTCACGTATCAGGCAGGGTTGCTGGACAAGCGTGGCCTGATCACCCGTTCACCGTCACCGGATGACGAGCGCAGCGTGATCGTGACTGTCACGGACGCCGGCCGGGATCTGGTCGCCCGGGTGCTTCCCGGACACGTCGACCGTGTACGGCGGTTGTTGTTCGATCCGATGATCGACGGAGACCTCACCGAGCTCAGCAACGTTCTGGCCCGCGTCCGCGAACATATGCGCGCCACCCCGCCACGGTCCGCCAGATCCCGCGCCGTACGTAACCGAACCGACTGACCCGCCAGAGCCGCGGTGGTCACCGCCGTAGAAGGGTGGCCGAGTCGCGGCGACGCGCGTCCCGAGGGGGGCACCCGTGCGGTTGAGAAGCAGGGCCGTCGGCCATGCCCGGCGCAGCCGACGGAGCAATTCCTCCTCGCCGCCGTGGAAGAACAGGAAGGCCGGGCCTTGGCCCCTTTCAGGGTTGGGGATCAGGCGGCGGGTGCGACGACGATGACCTTGCCGTGCAGCGCGCCTGTGGCGGCCTGGGCGTGGACTGCCGGCAGCTCGGCCAGCGGCACGCGCCGGGCGACGTCCACGCGCAGCTCGCCGGAGTCGATCAGCGCCACCAGCCGCGACAACTGATCGGCGTCGCTACGGACGAACACGTCGATGCCACGTACGCCGCGCTGCTCGTCGGAGGGCGCGGGCATCCACACCGTCGTGTTCACCAGCACTCCGCCGGGACGGATCAGGGTCAGCAGTGCTGCCAGCTGCTCCGGGTCGATCGGGGCAAGGTTGAGCACGATGTCGACCGGCTCGCTCACCGCCGCGGTCACCTCGGTGGTGGTGTGGTCGATGACCTCGTCAGCGCCCGAGAGCTTGACTTGCTCGCTGCTCCGCGGGCCGGCCGTGGCGATCACGTACGCGCCGGCATGCTTGGCCAGCTGCACGGCGTAGCCTCCGACCGCTCCGCCCGCACCGTTGATCAGCACGCGCTGCCCGCTCGTGAGCTTGGCGTGGTCGAAAAGCGCCTGCTGCGCCGTGAGGCCCACCACTGGCAGCGCGGCGGCATCGGGCAGCGGGATGCTCGTGGGCGCCGCCGTCAGGACCTCGGCCGGTGCGAGAACGTACTCCGCGGCCGCGCCGGTCCCCGTCATCGGCAGGAAACCGACGACCTCGTCGCCGACCTCGATGCCGTGCACGCCCTCGCCCAGTGCGTCGACCGTGCCGGAAACGTCGAGACCGGGAGTGTGCGGCAGCGTCACCGGGATGGGACCTTGCATGAAACCCCCGCGGATGTTGCCGTCGACCGAGTTGAACGACGTCGCGGCAACCCGGATCCGCACCTGTCCTGCATCGGGGACGGGCTGCTCCACATCCTCGTAGCGCAGGACATCGGGGTCGCCGTACTCGTGGAAACGCACTGCCTTCACAGCGGAGCTCGCTTTCAATCGAGAGGTTTGCTTCGAACTCGAAGCATCTACTCGGCAACCTTAGACCCGCTTCGAATTCGAAGCAAGTGCGGTGACTGTGCGGTGGGACACACAGCCTTCGGAGCGCAAGGTGATCGCTATGCGCAACTCAAGAGGCGACGGAACGTGCGATCGCCGGCCGCGCCACGATCACGTGGCCGGCCGACTGTGTGAACGGCGCCCCTTGATCCCTATAAAGCGCAACTCGGCAAGTCGGGGGACCAGACAGTGGGACTAGACATGGCCGGGAGGGCAAGCATCCTCACCACCGACGCGCGGTAGCCCCTCCCGCTCCTGAGAGCCTGTGGAGAATGGGCGCATGACTGAGCTGTCTTTACCCGGGGGCAACGTGAACTCCGTCGTACGGGTTGGGGACACGGTTCGCCGCCCACCGTCATCCGCGTTCACGCGCGAGCTGCTTGGTTTGTTCGAGCGCCATGGTTGGAGGGGGTCTCCGCGTTTCATGGGTGTCGACGAGCTGGGTCGCGAGATCCTGAGCTTCGTCGACGGCCACGTGGCCTGGGACGACGAACAGCCTCCCGACGTCACCTCCGACCAGAGCTTGGCGGCGGTGGCCGAGCTCGTCCGGGAGTTCCACGACCTGACCGCCGGCACGGCGATGGCCGGCGAGCACGAGGTGGTCTGTCACAACGACCTGTCCCCCAAGAACACCGTCTATCGCGACCTCGGTATGGGGCTGCGGCCAGTGGCGATCATCGACTGGGACATCGCCGCGCCAGGCGCGCGGATCCATGACGTGGCACACGTGTGCTGGCAGTACGTCGGCCTGGGGCCCTCGGTGTCGGACGTGGCCAGTGCGGCCCGGCGCGTTCGGTTGATCTGCGACGCCTACGGCCTGACGGATCGGAGCCTTCTGCTGGAGACGATCCTATGGTGGCAGGACCGCTGCTGGCGGGGCATTGAAGCCGCAGCGGAAGCGGGCGTTCCCGCGATGATCCGGTTGCGCGAGCGCGGTGCGGCCCGGTCCGTTCGGGACGCTTACCAGTGGGTCGCGGCTCAACGCGAGGCTCTGCAGAGCACCCTCCGGTAGGCACCGCAGGACCAATCATGTTCCTTAGGACATCTGGCAAGCATGTGGTGGGACAGAACTGTCAATCATCTCGTGAGACTAGGGCGATTCCCCTGGCCGGCGACTGATGGAGACCACAGCATCGGGTGAACTAACAGGCAGAGCAGTCCGGCATCTTCACGAGGACCTACTCACCATGGACCCCTCAGGCCGCGATGGTCGGGATCTCTGGGATCGCCATTAGATGCTGTTGCTGTATCGCGCTGCTATACAGAGATCAAAAAGGCCCATCCCGGTGATCGGAATGGGCCTTTGAGCTGGGCGCGGCGGAGAGGACTCGAACCCCTGGCCTTCTGATCCGTAGGTCCCCAAACGACATCCGCGGTCGTCCAACTCCGATCGTCGTGCTGCTCCTCGGGACTGCGGCTGTTCGGATCCGTCCGGCTCAGTTCGTGATCGTCCGTCCGTGTGGCTCCCAGAACGGGCTACTCGTACACGTGGGCGGCGTGGATCTGGAGAGCGCGCGACTGCCATGTCGGCGGGTCGACATCATCCTTGAGCAGGGCTCCTTCACGGATACAGCCGTCCTGGAGCCATGCCGCCCAAGCTCTAAGGAAGTCGCCGACGTACGTGCTGCTCCATCAGCCTATGATCACTGCCGAGGGTCACGCGAGGACTACCACTCACCAAGACCCATCACGTCCCAGGCCAGGCAGATCAATGGCCTGGTCTGGATTCTGATGGGTTCCTTGCTCTCGTCCCTGAACCAGAGCGTGAGACTTTCGGTGTCTGGCCTGTGCCGCTCGACGGAGAGTCGCCCCAGCGGTCGCAGTCTGCCCAGGGAGGCGATCTCTTCCTCGCCTGCGTAGAGGCTGATGTACGCCTCGCCTGCTGTGGCATCGATTGAAAAGAGAATGGCTGTCGGGCCCCGGCTGAGGTGGAAGGAGTGGAGACCAACCGGCCAACCGACATCGTCGTACTGGCGCTCGGGCTCCCCCTCAAAGAGCCAGATGAGGTCGGCGAGTTCCGGAATCTCCACGGGACGAACATAGTCGGGGGTCGGTCATGGCTGCGCCTTCATCCACTTCGCGACGCCTGTCGATGCCGGTCACGTCCAGGGAAGTGGTGTACGAGCTGCCACCGCGTGATCCGTTTCTGCAGGTTATGCGGTGAGGCTGTCCGGGAGCTGTTCCTGGTCCGGTGTGTCGCCGGGGATCACCCGTAGGCGGGCTT